>ONMY01000042.1 GCA_900318975.1 uncultured Bacillota bacterium
CCTGCCTTATTATCAACTAACATCCATATTATTTCAGCAATAAGAACAATTATTACTATTCCAATAGTCAATAGACCTAAGAATTTTGAAAGCTTTTGAAGTACTCTTTGAAGTGGAGTCATCTCATCAGTTGCATCTTCTAGGGCATCAGCAATTTTTCCAATTTCTGTGTTCATTCCAGTGTTTGTAACGACACCGAGTCCTCTTCCATAAGATACGATAGTTGACATAAATGCTTGATTTACTCTATCGCCAATTCCAACTTCACTTGAGAATGTTATATTAGCATCTTTTTCAACTGGTACTGATTCGCCAGTGAGCGATGATTCCATGCACTTTAAATTGATTGCTTCTGTGAGCCTTAAATCAGCGCCGATGGTATCTCCTTCTTCGATTACTACGATATCACCAGGAACAAGTTCAGATGCTTTAATTTTAAATCTCTTACCTTCTCTTATTACAGTTGATTCAGGACTAGACATTTTCTTTAATGCTTCAAGCGATGTATTGGCCTTAATCTCTTGGACAGTTCCAATTATCGCATTCACAATTATTACTGCAAGAATTATTATTACATCTGGCCAATCTCCAACTCTTAAAAAATCAAATGGTCGACCTTCTTGTGCATTTTTGATTGTATCATATATTGATACAATAATTGTGACTACAATTGCACCAAAAAGTATATAAATCATTGGATCTTTAAGTTGAGATATAAAGATTTTAAACCAAGAATCTTTTTCTTTTTCTTTTAGTTCATTTTTTCCGTATTTTTCTTGTCTTTTTAGAACTTCCTGATTAGATAAGCCTTGTTCAAAATCGGTATTTAATAGTTCTTTTACCGACTCTTTAGTATACGTTTCGTATGAAATGTTTTTTTCTTCTTCCATAGATGCTTCTCCTATAATAAAAATAAAACAAGTATTCACCATACTTGCATTTTTACTTAAGTATGGCAAAAAAGCATACTTAAGTCTTGATATTTAATATAGACCCGAAAATCGAAAATGATTTTGTGCTGACGAGGCTATAACCATAAATGGCAATCTACTCTCTTAAGACAAATTAATTATAACAAACTAAAACATATATTACAATAATATATGAATTATTGATTAAAACTTATTTTGTTTTTTAAAACTATTCTAATATGACTTTTGCGTTTCCATATACTTTTTTAGTATTGTATTCAAGATTATTTATATATTCTTTTCCGCATTTATCATTAATTATTTTAATAGTTTGTCCTAGTGTTTGTGGTCTTTTAGTAGTATTGTGCATATCAGATCCAATTAGATCTACGAGGCCTTTTTTCACAAGCTTTATCGCTTTCTTTTCTGTCTTTGGATCAATAAAGTATTCTGAATTTAATTGAAGAAGACAGCCTTCTTTTTGAAGTTTTTTGATATACTTCAAATTCCCAAAATTGAAATATCTATTGATGTGAGCAATTATTGGGGTTATGTTGAAGTTTTGAATTAATAATAGTACTTCCTCATATTCAATCTTGCTCCAGATAGAAAAAGGCATTTCAAGAAGGAGATAATTTGTTCCTTCAATTAAACATTCTTTAATTCTTTTAGAACTGCCAATTCCATCATAATAATATACTTCAGATCCTGCGTATACTGTTGGGATGTCAGTAATATTTCTTTCTTTTAATGCTTTTTTCAATTCTTCTATTGATTTATCTCTTCTTTCCTTAAATGATTCTGGAGATTCATCATTAGGATAAAAGTGAGATGTAGATGTGAGAAATTTAATTTTCTGTCTTTTTGTTTCTTCTAGCATTGATATGCTTTCAGAGATGCTTTTGCTACCATCATCCATGTTTGATAGAAAATGAGAATGACAGTCTATAATATCTGTATCAATATAATTATTAGTTTTATCCATAATAAGCACCTCCTTATATATAAGTAATAATGTTAACAGTAGTAGAAACAAATTGCCCGGGTTTTAGGCCACGGGCAATTTGTTTAATGATTTATTAATCTAAAATAATTAATTATTTTTCGATTGATTTCATTACTTTACCACCAACTAAGAGAATCATCTTAGCAGCTTCAAGTGAAATTTCATCACAGTCAACAACGATAGCCTTGTTAGCAGAACCTTCGCCAGTAACTTCTAAGAATGTAGCTTCTTGATCGAAATCAGGAACACGTTTCTTGATTTCTTCTAAGTTAGCGATTTCAGCTTCTTCAAAGTAAGAGCAGAGAGTTTCAACAGAAACTTGAACTTTCTTAGTTGGATCAGCATATCTATTAGATTGAGTGATTAAGTTAGTAGCATCTCTATCAGAGAGCTTTTCATTTGATTCTTCAGAACTTACTTGTTCTTCGATTTGAACTGATCTAGTTCTTTCATCAACTTCAGTTGTTCTTTCAGCTTTAACTTTGATTAATCCTTTTTCGATTAATTCAGCTTCAGTTAAACCTTGAATTTCTTCGCAGTAGTTAACATTTTCAACTTCGCCCTTAGTTAAACCAAGTTTTTCACCAAGGATATTAACGAGTTCTACAGCGTATTTAGCCTTTCTTGGGCCTTTGCACTTGAAGAGTGATGGGTTAGCAGAGAACTTCTTGCTTTCACCAACGTTCTTAACTTTGTACTTAGCATCAACAGTTTCAGGTTCAAGAGCGAGATAGAGATATAATGTCTTACCTTTAACTTGAATCTTAACAGGGAAGTCCATACCTTTTCTGAAGTTTTCATACTTCCATGCTGGTTTACCTTTTAAGCCATAAGCTGCAAGTTCGTTCTTAACTTTATTGTAGTAACCTTGGCATTCTTCGCCAGATTCAGCAAGTTTAGCTAAGAATGATCTATTCATTTGAATAGCGATATACTTGTTTTCAGCATTTACATCATCAGCAACATTATCATATGTTTCAACGAGTACAACTGGTTCAGCTGGTTCTTCTGGTTGAGCTTCTTCTTCTTGAGGAGCTTCTTCTTCTTGAGGAGCTTCTTCTTCAGCTGGAGTTTCTTCAACTTCTTGATTTTCCATTAATTCTTCTTTGTCTGTTTCAGGAACTGGAGCATCAGTGCCTTCTTCAGCAACTACTTGATCTTTATTATTTTTCTTGCGGAGTAATAATAAGATTAAGAGAACAATTAAGATAATAGCAACGATGATTAGAACAATCCAAAGTAGATTGAAACCACCTTCAGCTGGTACTAATGAGTCAGGATTTGCAGTTAAGAATGCAACTGGACAAAGACTTGTGAATTTAACAGTAACTTTAGTGCCAGATTGTTGAGTATCACTTGCACTTACAACGTCCCAGTTATCGCCAACTTTGTGGATAACTGTAACTTTTTCAGATGTTCCAGCATCAAATGTAGCTGTAACAGGGTGATCTTTAGAAACAACTTTTCCTTCTGGAAGTGAGAATTCGAATAAAGCACTAACTTGGAATACTGATGAGTTGTAATCTTTGTTGATAGTTTTAGCAACATCATCAAGTTTCTTCTTTAAACCATCGTCTACTTTGCTATAGTCGATGTACTTAACAGTTTCGCCTTTATCATTCTTTACTTCTTTGAAAGCACCATCTAATTCTTGC
>ONMY01000124.1 GCA_900318975.1 uncultured Bacillota bacterium
ATCTTTAAATCTCACAAGTTTTGTCTCTATTGATGGACAGTATCTTGGACCAACACCAGTAATCTCCCCGCCATACATCGCAGATTTATCTAAATTATTTAATATTATTTCATGAGTTTCTTTTGTTGTGTGTATGAGATAACATGGGATTTGTTTATCAAGAGGTAGGAATTCTTTTGTCTTATATGAAAAGCCTTCATTGTCTCTATCTCCTTTTTGAACAATCATATTAGAATAATCTATAGATGTATCAAGAATTCGTGCTGGAGTACCGGTTTTGAGCCTCATTATCTCAAAGCCTATCTTTCTTAAAGAATCTGATAGTGATTTATAAGTTTTTTGTCCTTCAGGACCAGAATACGTTTCTGTGCTTCCTCTAAAACAAACAGAATTTAGGTATGTTCCTGTTGTAAGGATAACAGCTTTTGATTCGTATGATTCTCCGCTTTCTAAAGTTAGACCTTTAATTTTCTTATTATCAATGAGTAGTTCTTTTACATATCCTTCTTTTATTTCAAGGTTTTCTTGTGATTTTAGCACCTTTAGCATTTCTTCATGATATTTATATTTATCAGATTGACATCTTAAAGCTTGTACAGCTGGTCCATTTGATGAATTTAATAGTCTCATTTGAAGATATGATCTATCCGCAATAACGCCCATCTCACCGCCAAGCGCATCTATTTCCTTAACTAAAATACCCTTCGCTGGGCCACCAATTGAAGGGTTACATGGCATTGAGGCAATATAATCGATATTGCCAGATATTAGAAGTGTCTTTTTATTTAATCTTGCGAGTGCTAAGGCAGCTTCACATCCAGCATGCCCGCCTCCTACTACTATTGCATCGTATTTCATATTCAAAATTTACCACAATAACTATATCACAAAATGAGATTATTGTGAATTTTTGAAATAGAAAATAATATTTATATTATAATATTATTAGATGGAGGTGTTTTTGTTTATGAAAGGCAAAATATTAATTATCGAAGACGAAGTCAAGTATGCATATATACTAGATAGGTTTTTTACATCTGATGACTATGAAGTTACAATTGCTTTTGATGGTATGAGTGGACTTCAAAAATTCAAAGAAATTGAACCAGATATCATTTGCCTCGACATTATGCTTCCAAAAATGGACGGATGGGAAGTTGCAAAAAGGATCAGAGAAGTATCAAGCGTTCCAATCATTATGATGAGTGCTCTATCAGAAGATGGAGATATTTTAAAAGGATACGGATTACATATTGATGATTATGTTACTAAACCATTTAGAACACCTATTCTTCTTGCGAAAGTTAATAATATCCTAGAACGTAGAAGACAACTTCAAGAAGAATCACGTGCAGGACTTCTTGCAGGAGAGACTCAAGATAAAGATATCACTGCTGGTACTATTAGACTTGTTAAAAAGAATATGCAGTGCTATATAAATGATGAAATCATTAAAATCACAAAGACTGAATATAAACTTCTTGAATATTTAATGGAAAACCGCGGTAAGAACTGTACAAGAGAATCTCTTTTCCACACATTCTGGGAAGGAAGAGATATCGATGATAGAATTATCGATACATATATCAAAAAACTAAGAAAATTAGTCGCAAACGGACAATGCGAAATCGTTACTGCCTTTGGTATAGGATACAGATTTGAAGAGAGAAAATAACCATAAAGATAGAATAATAAAGATGTCATTCCAAACACAATTGTTTTTAATTGTGCTTGTTTGTTTTATTCTTTTTGTGGTTATAGATTACGTTATTATCGATTATTCATTTAGAAATAGATATATAAAATCAAAATCTGATAGCGTCAATGAAGACGTTATTTCACTATCTCGCGCTTTAAATAGTGAAAATAAACCAAGAATAGAGATTTTAGAGGAATTCCAAGAAGACAAGGGATATATTACTGTCGTTGTAAATTCGAGTACGGGTACATTTTCTCTAACAGACTACGAATATTCTTCTTATGAAATAACTGGAATATATAATGATACTATATACAAACTATATATTCCCGAATTTAATGTTGTATTAAACGTTAATGATGTTATAGATATTTATATAAACAAAGAGGCGAAGGGCGGAATATATACGGTAAGAGGACTTACTTTAAATGGGAAAACATATTTTAGTCCTAATAATACAAATGATTATACAAAACTAGATGGTGTTAGAGTAAGTGAAGTTCAAATGCCAAAGAACCTAAATTACTTATATAGAAACAACAAAGTTGTCACTAAGGGAATTGAACTATTAAACACTAAGATTAAAGATTTTAGTGATATTAAAACCGATACAGCTACATATTCTTCTTATTATCTCGATAGAGCAAACGGATATTTATTCTCTTTATATAAACCAAATAGTTTTTCAGAGGGCGAAGATTTTATATTTGTAATATCTTCTTTTGTTGAAACGGATAACCTTCTTTCTATCGTTTCTTCATATTATGGTTATATCGTTCTTGGATCGATTGTAATCGCAGTTGGAATAGCTCTATTTATTTCAAGAGCTTTCTCACTTCCATTAAAAACTCTTGAAAAAGAGATGAGAGGCCTAGCATCTGGTGACTATAATGAATCAAGTCATGATTTTAAGAACGTTGAAATGGTTTCTCTTCAAAACACAATTAATGAGGTTAAAAGAGGAACCGAGGCCAATGTAAATAATATCGAAAACCAAAAACAATCTTTAGAAAAATTAAATCAAGAATTATTAAAAGAGGAAGAGCTTAGAAAATCGTTTATCGCAAGACTATCTCACGAACTAAAAACCCCTCTTATGGTAATAAGCGCTACTACTGAGGCTATGATGAGTGGTCTTATTCCTGAAAACGAAAAGGAAAGCGAATATGATAATATCTTAAATGAAGTTGATAAAACCACAGGAATTATTAAAGACATCATCAATACATATAAGAATTCTACAACTGAGATGAAACTTAAAACATCAAGATTTAAACTCAATACAATTGTAGAAAATGTACTACATGAAACACTCCCAATTGCACAAAATAAAAAGCTTAAAGTTAAATTAAATATTTCTTCTCCTGTTTATATAAGCGCAGATGAAGAGATGATTGGACAAGTGGTATCAAATTTTATTACCAATGCATTTAAATATACTGAAAATAGAAACGTTGTTGAAGTTAATATATTAGATCAAAAATCAAGTATTACTTTTGAAGTTATAAATTATGGTTCTAAGATTAGTGAGGAGAATCTAGAAAAAATATGGCTTCCTTTCTTTAGAGAAAACGAAAATGTCGATAGTTCTTCTACTGGAATGGGTCTTTATATCGTTAAAAGCATACTAGATGCCCATGGCTATGAATATGGTGTAGTAAACACAGAAAACGGTGTTAGATCATACTTTAAAATCAACAATACAAAACCAATAAAATAATACTTGCATAAATCATATGTTTTTGTTAAAATATCTACGCACGAACTTTCTATGGACTAAAGTCCATGGCGGAAGGAGTTAAAAATGAAGAGTACAATTCATCCTAAATATTATGAGGCTACAGTAACTTGCGTAACATGCGGTTCAACATTCAAAACTGGTTCAACTAGACCAGAAATCAAAGTTGATACATGTTCAAATTGCCATCCATTCTATACAGGAAAACAAGCTTTTACACAAGCTGCTGGTAGAATTGATAAATTTAACAAACGTTACGGTCTCAACAAAGAACAAAACAATTAATTGTAATAAAACAAGCCCTATGAAAGGGCTTGTTTTATTTTTCGTATCTTGAAAATTAGATATTAAAATGATAATCTATTATATGGTATTTGGAGGTTTTCATTAAAATGAAAAAAGTTGGTTCAATTGAAGTTATTTGTGGTCCAATGTTTGCCGGTAAAACAGAGGAATTATTAAGAAGAGTTAGAAGACTAGAATATGCTCACAAAAATGTAATACTATTTAAACCATTAATTGATGATAGATACGAAAAATCATATATTGTAAGTCATAATCAAAACAAAGCTATGTGTGTTGCGATTAAGACAGCTACCGAAATGCTTAAATATGTAAAAGATGATACAGATGCTGTAGTAATAGATGAATTCCAATTCTTAGAAGATGAAGCTGTGGATATTGCAATCGCATTTAAAAGACGCGGTATCAGAGTTATTGCATCAGGACTTGATAGAGACTTCAGAGACGAACCATTCACAAA
>ONMY01000151.1 GCA_900318975.1 uncultured Bacillota bacterium
AATAAATAAATAATCATAAAATTGTTAAACAAACATCTTGGTGGGAAGAAACTGTTATTGCTCTTGTCGCAATAACTAGTGTTCTTTCTTTAGCATCTATTGGATTATTAACCGCAAGTTATATTTTAAAAAAGAAATAAAAATCTATTCTCCTGATTTTATTTTATAGAGACGAACTCTAACAGTTCGTCTCTTCTTTTTATAATATGTGTTTACAATATGTTGTCTATAATTTATAATTATAGTAATTTAATTTAAGGGGAGCATAGTATGAAAAATTTTGGATGGTGTTTCATCGGTACAGGCTCAATTGCCTTTACAGTTGCTAAAGAGCTCATTAAGAATGAGAATTCATATATCGCATCTTGTTTTAATAGAACAAAAGAAAAAGCTTTGAAATTTTCTTTAAAATATGGTGGCAAAGTATATGATAATGCGATAGATGCAATGAATGATGAAAATGTAAGGTGTGTTTATATCGCAGTTACTAACGATAAGCACTTTGAATATGCTCTAATGGCTATTAAAGCAAAGAAAAACGTCTTAGTTGAAAAACCATTCACCATCAACAAAATGGAAGCAATTAAGCTCATAAATGCTGCTAAAGAAAATGATGTATATATTGCTGAGGCTATGTGGACTTGGTTCAATGATAGTGCAATTAAGGCAAGAGAACTTAGAAAAGAAATTGGTGAGATTAAATATGCTAAAATGAATTTTGGCTTTCCAATTAAATCAATATCAAAAAAAGGAAGACTATGGGATATTGAACTTGGTGGTGGCGCTTTACTTGATCTTGGAGTTTATCCAATAAGATATGCTTATGAGCTTTTTGGAAAACCTAAAGAAATTGTGGCTGAAGCTGAATTATATAATGGAATTGATACTAATACCAAGATATTATTTAAATATGATGGTTTTAACTGTTTAATAAAGACAAGTTCTAAGCACATATTATCTGAAACAGCTGTAATAAAAGGAGAAGATGGCAACATCAAAGTTCCATTCTTCCATACAGCACATAAGGTAATTTGTACTAAAAATAATAGAAGAGTTTATAGAGATAAATCTCTTCTTTATGGCAAACAATTTGCGATAGTAGAAAAAGAAATACTAAGCGGCAAGAAAGAAAGCGATTATGTTTCATTAAAATCAACATTAGATGTAATGGAAATAATGGATAACATAAGAAAACAAATAGGAGTTATCTATTCACAAGACTTAGACGATTAAAGGAGACTAAATATATGGAAAAATACAAATTAATAAAAGAAGAATATATAGCTGATATTGATTCTAATGCTAAACTCTATAAGCATATTAAATCTGGTGCAAGAGTTATTACTCTATCGAACACTGATAACAATAAAACCTTTACAATAGGTTTTAGAACACCTCCAGTAAATGATACCGGTGTTCCACATATCCTTGAGCACTCAACTCTTTCAGGATCAACAAAATATCCAGTAAAGGACCCTTTTGTTGAACTTTTAAAAGGGTCTTTAAATACATTCTTAAATGCGATGACTTTTTCAGATAAGACTCTATATCCTGTTGCAAGTTGCAACAATAAGGATTTTAATAATCTAATGGATGTCTATTTAGACGCTGTGTTCTATCCAAATGTTTATAAACATGAAGAAATCTTCAAACAAGAGGGATGGCACTATGAAATAGATAGTTTAGATGATGATATTAAAATTAATGGTGTTGTTTACAACGAGATGAAAGGCGCTTTTTCAAGTGCACTTGAAGTTGTCTATAGAAGAATTAGTCATTCACTATTCCCAGATACCACATATGGAGTTGAATCTGGCGGAGATCCAAAACATATCCCAGAACTATCTTATGAAGAATTTAAAGATTTTCATAGGAAGTATTATTCTCCAGCTAACTCATATATCGTTCTTTATGGCGATATGGATATGGAAGAAAGACTAAACTATATGGACACTGAATATCTATCTAAATTTGATATCATCGATGTTAAATCAGAAATAGAATATCAAAAACCATTTAAAAAGATGGTTATTGATAGATTCGATTACCCTGTAAGCAAGGATGAATCGCTAGAAAACAAAACATATTATGCATACAATAGCGTTATTGGTGATTATAAAGATGATTTACTTGCATCAGCTTTTTCAATTCTTTCATATTGTCTATTTGATATTCCTGGTGCTCCACTAAGACAAGCTCTACTTGATAGTGGAATTTGTAAAGATGTTATGGGTGGATATGATGATGGAACACTACAACCAATCTTTTCAGTAATCACAAAAGACTCAAAAGAGGGGATGGAAGAAGAATTCCTTAAGATTATCAAAAAGACTCTTAAGAAAATCGCAAAAGAGGGAATTGATAAAAAGTCACTTTTATCAGCTATAAATATTGCTGAATTTAGATTTAAAGAAGCTGATATGGGAAGATTTCCTAAAGGACTAGCATATACTATTACTTTATTTGGATCATGGTTATATGATGATAATAAACCATTTGAAAAATTAAAAGTTAGTGATCTTTTTGATAGTCTTAGAAAGAAAGCAAGCGAAGATTACTTTGAAAGACTAATAACTGATTATTTATTAAATAATAAACACGCAAGTTTGATGGTTGCATCTCCAAACAACACTATCCTTGAAAAGGAAGAAAATGAATTAAAGGATAAACTAAAAGTCTTAAAAGATTCACTTTCAAAAGAAGAACTTTTGAAGATGATTGAAGATACAAAACGTCAAAGAGAATATTCTGAAACACCATCAAGTGACAAAGATTTAGCAAAGCTTCCACATCTATCACTTGCTGATATAGAAACAGAAGGTGAAAAACTCGTTAATGAAGAAAAAGAATTTGAAGGTATTAAAATCATTGAACATCCTATTAAAACAAACGGAATTGGATATTTAACATTACAATTTGATGCATCAAATATAAAACCAGATTACATTAAATTAATGGGGCCTCTTTCTATTCTTTTATCACAAGTTGACACAAATAATTATACATACTCAGAACTCGCAAAAGAGATAAATTTAAATACTGGTGGTATTGGTACAACTATTAGCACTTATACTAATGGAAGTGAAGTTCATCCGTTTATTTCACTTTCAACTAAATATTTTTATGGTAAAGAGTCTTATGCATTTAATTACCTAACAGAAATTATAATGAGCTCAAAATTCAATAAAAAATCAAGAATAAAAGAACTCTTAGAAGAAGCTAAGAGTGGACTTGAAATGGGACTAATGCGCTCTGGTGATCAAGCATCCATGAGAAGAGCTTTATCTTATATAGATAAGAGTAACTATTATATTGATTTATTTAGAGGAATTGAACAATATAATTTCTTAAAAGATTTACTTGAAAACTTTGATAAGAAATATAGAAGCTTTATCTCAAAGCTAGTAAAATTAGAAAAAGAATTATTTAGGGCTGAAAATCTAATCGTTTCATATACTGGTACTGAAATAGGTTATATTGATTATCTTAAAAACTTCAAAGCATCACTCTACACTGAAGATGTTCAAAAATTTACTTTTAAATTTAAAAAGAATGTTAGAAATGAAGCATTCAAAACTCCAGGACAGGTTCAGTACGTATCTAAAGTTGGCCTTTTTGATAAGACTAAAGTTACTGGATCACTCCTTGTATTCTATCAAATATTATCATTTGAATATCTCTGGGTTAAGGTAAGAGTAATTGGTGGTGCATATGGTGCTAGAACTACTGCATCAAGAGATGGAATAATTTCATTCTCATCATATAGAGATCCTAAATTAAAAGAAACTCTAGAAGTATATGATGCTATTCCTGAATTTATAAGCAAACTAAAATTTAATGATGAAAAGATGCTTCAATTCATCATTGGTGCAATTGGAAGAATTGATGCACCAATGACACCAAGACAAAAAGGCGAATATTCAATGTATTGTTACTTAACTGGAATTACTGACGAAGAAGAACAAAGAATTAGATTAGAACTATTACATACAACATTAAAAGATATCAAAGCACTAAAACCAATCTATAAGAGCGTTTTAAAACAAAATGTTTATTGTGCTATCGGTAATGAAAACGTAATAGAAACTAACAAAGATATTTTTAAAGAAGTTAAGAATTTATTATAATTTCATAAATAGGGTCGTTTGACCCTATTTTAATTAAAAAACATCTTTCTTTATTAGATTTTCAGTTTATAATTATAATATAAAGAAATAAAGGATGGAGATATTATATGAGTTTTGATATCGCGCTTATAATAATTCTTGGTGTGATTGTTGCATATGCCGTTTTAATTAATCTATATACAATTTTCTTTCAACTATCAGGCCTTTCTTGGGCTAAATCTAGGTTCCAAGTAATTTCTCTTCTTACCAATTCCGGTTTTACAACAAGAGAAAGTGAAGTAATTACATCTAATAGACTTAGAAGAAAACTAGCTATGGCAGTTATGCTTACAGGGCATATTTTCTCAATCGTAATTATATCTTTATTTGTAAACCTTGTATTTAGTTTTGATGCTCAACAAGTTTCAGAAAGCATATGGATTATCGCAATTGCGGCAATCTCATTTGTTGTATTACTAATAATAATAAGACTTCCAAAAATCAATGAAGCTTTTTCAAAAATGTTAAAAAGCGCAAGCATTAGAATTTTAAAGAATAAAGGAAAAAATGTATTAACTGTATTTGATGAAATTGGCGAAGATGCAGTATGCGAAATCATCCTCTATGGTCTTCCTGAATTCCTTAATGAAAAAAGATTAGAAGAAACTCATATCAATACAAAATATGGAATAAATGTTCTATCAGTAATTAGAAATCGTAAAAGCTTAAAAGTAAACGCATCAACTATTATATGTCCTGGTGATATCATACTTGTATTTGGAAATCTATTAAATATCAAAGATATTTTCCTAAAGGAAAAGATTATCAAACCTGAAGAATTAACCAATAAAGAAAACGTCATTAATCTTCTTGATAATTATGGTGATAATGCAATTGTTGAAGTTCAACTTAATGCTGTTCCAGAGTTTATTGCTAATAAGCCACTTTCAGAAACAAATATAAGAGAAGTTTATCATATCTTTATTCTAAGCGTTGTAAGAAGAGGAAATGACGTATTAATTGATGGAAATACTAGATTCGAACAATATGATCATATTACTATTTTTGGACCATATAATAGTATAAAACAGTTATTCATAACATCGAGGAATCAAATTTAAAGGGATATGTCATTAGAATTACTAGATAAAACTAGCTTAAAAGAAAAAATAGATGAGATTAAAAGAATTTATGATGAGCTTGAACTAAAACAAAAAGATTTTTGTTCAAGTTTTGATATTCATTGTATTGATGGGTGTGGAAAGTGCTGTGAAAACTATATCCCTGATATAAAAATAGTAGAAGCATATTTTATCGCATATGGCCTAATAAAAGAAGGACGAGATAAAGAGATATATGAGTTATTAAACAATAACAACAACGATAAAACCTGTCCTCTATTTATCAAAGATTCAAAATATCATTGTTCCTTATATAAGTATAGGCCACTCGTATGTAGACTCTTTGGCGCATCATTTAATAAAGATAAAAATGGTGATATAGCATATAGGAATTGTAAATGGAAAAATGAAGAATATCTCTCATTAAATGAATCAAATAAAAAGAAGGACCTCCTTATATTTATGAGTGATTATGGAGAAATGCTTCAAGAGATTAACCCAGATGATTCAAATACAGAATTATTAACAATTGCTGTTAAAAAAGCATTAGATAATATATATTACATATTAGACTTAGAAGAAAAACAAACTAGTAACAAGGAATCAGTATGAAACAAATAGATTATAAAAACTTAGAAAGATTTGATATGAAAATGCCACCAAGAAGAGTTAAGTGGTATTTAAAACCAATAATTAAACTTTTGGTAGCTCCAGCAATTAAAAAATATAAACCAATAATCCACAACAATGTTCCAAAGGATTTAAAAGCACCTTTTATCCTTCTTTGTAATCACAATGCATTTTTAGATTTCAAAATTGCAGCTACACTTCTCGGTAAAAATCCAGCTAACTATATCGTTGCAATCGATGGTTTCATTGGAAGAGAAGGCCTTTTAAGAAATGTTGGATGTATTTGTAAAAGAAAATTTACAAATGATATAAGGCTTGTAAAACAAATTAAGAAATGCTTAGACATGGAGAATGTAGTAGTAATCTATCCTGAGGCTAGATATTCTCTTTGTGGTACAACCGCAGTTCTTCCAGAATCTCTTGGAAAACTATTAAAACTATACAAAGTACCAGTAGTATCTCTAATAAGTCATGGTCATCATGTCAATTCACCATTTTGGGATACATCTCATGAAAGAGGAATAGATCATACAGAAGAAGAATATGATATGCTATTTACTAAAGAAGAACTCGAAAGCTTATCGGTAGATGAAGTCAACGAAAGAATCGTTGAACGATTTAAGTATGATGATTTCAAATGGCAAAAGGATAATAATATTATTGTAAATGATAAGAATAGAGCTCTAGGGCTTCACCGCGTGCTCTATCAATGTCCTCATTGTAAGACTGAATTTAAGATGAAATCAGAGGGTTCAAAGCTTTTCTGCACTAATTGTTCTAAAGAATGGGAAATGACTGAACTTGGCGAACTTAAAGCTTTAAACAACGAGGAAACAGAATTCTCACATATTCCAGATTGGTATGAATGGCAAAGAGAAAATGTTAAAGAAGAAGTTAAAAATGGAACTTATTCTTCAGGAATACTAAATGTTACAGTTGATTCTCTTCCAAATGCTAAAAAGTTTATCCGTCTTGGAAGAGGCACAATGATACATGATATGAATGGCTTTAAAGTAACTGGCACTGATTTAAATGGCGAACCATTTGAAATGATTAAAGAAGTAAGTTCATTATATTCATGTCATATAGAATATCAATACTTATTTAAGCATGGTGATTGTGTAGATTTAAATACATTAGATGATACATGGTATATCTATCCAGATGGAGAGGACTTTGCAGTTACAAAAATGGCACTCGCAACTGAGGAGTTATTCTTTGACCATCTAAGAAAGATTGGAAAACCTATCAAAAAAGGACTTGCTTAATACTTATTTAGAAATAAAAAAGTCGACACAATTGTATCGACTTTTTTTATAAGATGGTGGGAAGAGATGGATTCGAACCATCGAACTCGTAGAGAGTGGATTTACAGTCCACCGCGTTTAGCCTCTTCGCTATCTTCCCAAATCGGCTTTCTTATTATAGCATAATTATTTATCTTATAGCAAGTTTTATTTTTAATTATTTTTATCATAAGATAAAAGAATATAATAATTATTTTTTGAAAACGAATTGTCGAATATAAATAGTTATGTAATAATGTTAAAAACGAGGTTATTCTATGTTAGATTCGCATATACATATTGAGCATCAACCATATTCTTTAGAATTAATCGATAATATGGTTAAAGTAGCTCTTTCAAGAAATATTGATGAAATAAATATCTTAGATCACACTCATAAGTTTAGGGAATTTGAGTTTCTTTATGAACCTACTAAAGAAGACCCTGTATCTTATATTTGGTATAAGAATCATAAAACTATAAGTATTAGCGAGTATCTAGATTTCATTAAACTTGTAAAGTCGAAAGTTTACCCAATTAAAATCAATTTTGGTTTAGAGGTATGTTATTTCGAGGAAACAGAGGATAAACTCAGAGAAGAATTAAAGAAATATGACTTTGATTTTTTAATTGGAAGTGTTCATTTTATTGATGGTTTTGCCTTTGATATAAAAAAGGAGTACTGGGATGGAAGAGATGTAGACTATCTTTACAAAAGATACTTCGAAATCACAGAATCACTCATTAAATCAAAGATATTCACCCAGGTGGGTCACCCAGATGCTATAAAGATATTTGATTTTTCTCCAACTTTTGATCTTCATCCATACTACGAAAAAATTGCAAAAACAATGAAAGAGTATAACATAATGACTGAAAATAATTCTGGTTTTCTAAGATATGGTTTTACAAATTGGGGATTAAATAAAGACTTCTTCGAAATATTAAAAATAAATGGTGTATGTGTTAATAAATCAAGTGATGCGCATAAGTATGAAGATATTGGAAATAAGTTTGATGAATTAGAGTCATGTAACAATTTTTGACATTAAAATATACTTTTTTTAACAAAAAGTAAAAGTTTATTTGAAAAAATGATAAAGATTAGGTATAATCTTTTCTATAGAAAGAGGTGAAGAGTATGAAAAAATATTTGTTTACATTATTCACTGCGCTTGCTTTAGTGCTTGCTGTTGCATTCGCTCCAGCATTAGTTAAGGCAGCCAGCAATCAATCCCCAACTCAAAATTTAACTCCAAAAGTTGAGGAAGTTAAAATAAATGGAGAAGCTGTAGAACCAATTATCACATCAGTAAGTGAAGTTGAATCATCTACAACTACTCAAGCCAAAGCACTAAAAGATGCTAAAAAGGAATTAGATGATGCATTCAAGGAAACAAAGAATGATAAAGGTGAAACTGTTAAATACATTGACTACAGCAAGGTAGACAGTGGTTTAAAGAAAAAACTAGATGATGTTGCTAAAACAATCAACAAAGATTACAACTCATCAGTATTCCAAGTAAGTTCTTTATTTGAATTCTCTCTTCCAGAAGGAAAGACTGCATCTAAAGAAAACCCTGTAACAGCTACATTTGATACTGGAACATCTGAAAAAGTTACAGTTATCCATAAAGTTGGTGATAACTGGGAAGTTGTAAGTGCAGAAGATACTCAACAATCTGGCAATAAAGTTACTGTTAAATTCACAAGTCTTTGTCCAGTTGCATTCTTAACTGCTAATCCTAACACACTAGTTCCTGCTCAAGCTGATCTAACATGGTTAATTTTTGTAGCTATTGGTGTTGTACTATTAATAATCTTATTAGTTGTATTATTGCGTAAACCAAAAGACAAAGTTGTTTCTGAAGATGAAAACAATGAACCTCAAGAAGAAGAAACTCCTGCAGATGAAGAAGCTAAAGAAGACGAGGAACAACCTGTAGAGGAAGAAACTCAAGAAGAGGAAACTCAAGAAGAGACTCAAGAAGAGACTCAAGAAGAGGAAGCTCCTGCTGAAGAAGAATCTCAAGAGGAAACTACTGAAGAAACTCCTGCTGAAGAAGAACAACCAGCTGAAGAAGAACAAACTGAAGAAGAAACTCCTGCTGAAGAAGAAACTCAAGAGGAAGAACAACCTCAAGAAGAAGAACCTACTGAAGAACAACCTCAAGAAGAGGAAGCTCCTGCCGAAGAAGAACAACCTCAAGAAGAACAACCTCAAGAAGAAGCTGCTGCTCCTGCCGAAGAAGAACCAGCTGCTGAAGAAGCTCAAGAAGAAGAACCACAATCAGAAGAAGCGGCTCCTGCTGAAGAAACTCAAGAGGAAACTCCTGCTGAAGAACCAGCTGCTGAAGAAACTCC
>ONMY01000031.1 GCA_900318975.1 uncultured Bacillota bacterium
ATGATTCTTCTATTGAAGAGGTTTGTCTTATTAGAGTTTCCAAGAATTGAGCCACCTTCATGACCAATGTTTCTAACGCTTGCGTTATCTAAAAGAACGTAATCGTTATAAAGAAGTCCATCATAGCCCATCTTAAAACCTAAAACTTGAATGTTTTTGCTGGTAGCTGATTTAACTACTGCCTCGATTACAGCGTTTAATCCGCAACAGTCTCCACCACTTGTTAGAATACCAATTCTTTTAATTGTGTCTGCCATAATATTTATCCACCTTTTTTAATTAATTTTACTTCTAAGTTGCCCACATGCGGCGTCTATATCATCACCCATTTTATGTCTTAAGGTGACGTTGATACCTCTTTTTTTGAGTGTATCATAGAATTCATTTGCTGATTTATCGCTTGATGTACTATATTCAAACTCATCAACGTGATTATATGGTATTAAATTAACGTATGCATTTAAACCTTTTATTAGATCTGCAAGCTTGTCAGCTATTAGTCTTGAATCATTCACTCCTTTTAGGAGTAAATATTCAAAGGTAATGCGTCTTCCAGTTTTATTAAAATAATATTTAACAGCTTCAATAATCTCTTCTATCTTATAAGCTTTATTGATAGGCATAAGCTTATATCTTAAGTCATTAGTTGGTGCATGAAGCGATATTGCAAGGTTAATTCCAAGGCCTTCATCCGCAAGACTATATATCCTTGGGACAATTCCACATGTTGAAAGTGTGATATGCCTTATTCCAATTTCAAGCCCTTTTGGAGCATTTATTATTCTAATAAACCTTATTACATTATCATAGTTATCAAGAGGTTCTCCAGTTCCCATAATAACTACGCTACTGATTCTTTCATTTGAATCAATGACTGATTTTAAAATCATTGATACCATCTCTGATTCAGATAAATCTCTTGTCTTCTTTTTTAATCCAGATGCACAAAATGAACATCCCATATTGCATCCAACCTCTGATGAAACACAAAATGATGTTCCATATGGATGATGCATTAAGACACCTTCTACTTTAGATAAATCACTAAATTCGAAGAGATATTTTATTGTTGAATCACTTGATTCTTCTTTTATGATTATTTTTGGAAGATCAAGTGATAGATTCAACTTTAAATATTCTCTTAAGTCTTTAGAGATATTGGACATTAAGTCATAATCCAAAGTGAGTTTTTTATATACCCAGTCATAGACTTGACTAGCATTAAATTTTTTATAACCAAGCTTTAAGAATAGATCTTCAAGTTCGGTTAATGTGTAAGAATAGAAAGATTTCATTATTCTCTAATCTTTATTCCAAGTGTGCGTAAATGCTCTAAGATTGAATCAATAAATCCATCTACTTCACTTGTCTCAAGTGTTCTTGTCATATCTTGGAATGTGAGTTTAAGTGCGATTTGTTTCTTATTTAATCCAATATTTACACCCTTATAAAGGTCAAATACCTTGACATCACTAAGAACTCTCTTACCAGCTCTTTTAACTTCGTTAATGAGATATTCAGATGTAACACTATCATCCATGATTAGTGCTAAATCACGAACAACTGAAGGGTATTTAGAGATTTCTTTTACAGTCTTTAGTGGATGAGATGCTAAGAATAGTTTTTCAAGGCTTAATTCAAACACAAAGGCCTGAGGTGAATCGAAATACTTCATTGTGTTTGGATGAAGTCTTCCGATTATACCGATTCTTTCTTTTCCAATTAGAATCTCAGCTGAAACACCAGGATGGAGTCCTTTAAGAGGAGTTTTTGGAACACTGAATGAATAATTCTTTGTGCCAAGTTTATTGAATAATGTTTCAAGTAAACCTTTAAGGTAGAAGAAATCTACTTCTTCCTTTTCTCCCTTCCAAAGAGTTGATGAAATAGTACCAGTTAGGAGTCCTGATAAGATTTGTTCTTCTGATTCTAAGGTATATCTTCTTCCAATTTCAAAGAGGAAGTTATCCATATTCTTTCTATTTTGGTTATATTTTAATACTTCAATTAATGATGGAATGGTTGAGTGTCTCATATAATCCTTATCATCAATTAAAGGATTCATAATTTTAACGAGCGAATATTCTTCATTATCAAAATATGTAGCTTTTTCTTTAGACATTAAAGAATATGTTACTGTTTCATTCATATTATATGAAAGGAGATGTCTAATCTTTCTTACGAATGCTTGATAACTCGATAAGTGACCAAAAGATACTGATGGCGGAATAGATGCTTCTATCTTTTCATAACCATTAATTCTTACTATCTCTTCAATTAAATCTTGATATGTTTCAATATCAGGTCTTCTTTTTGGAACTTTAACAGTGAACTTTGTACCCTTTAAGCTATATTCAAATGATAAACCTTTAAATACATCAGCTACTTCATCTAAAGTATAAGTTCTTCCAAGAACTGAATTAACCTTTTCAAGTGTTACTGAAACATCTTTAGTTTTCATATCAAAGTGGTCAAATGATGAACCACCACTTTGAACTTTACCATTTGCGAGTTCTTTAAACATCTTAGTCGCAAGATTTAGTGCATATTCAGTCATTTCTGGATTTACACCTTTTTCGAATCTCATACTAGATTCAGATACAAGACCAAGTCTTTGAGATGTCTCTTTAATGCATTTAGGGTTAAAAAGGGCAGCTTCTAAGAAAATATTCTTAGTAGTTGGTTCTACTTCTGAATTTAGTCCACCCATAACGCCACCAAGACATAGTGGTTTTTCACCATCAGTAAT
>ONMY01000155.1 GCA_900318975.1 uncultured Bacillota bacterium
AAATTAAGAAGTGAAGTCCATAGAGATGGTGACTGGCATAAAGCAGTACATATATGGATTATAAACGATAAAGGCGATATCTTATTACAAAGAAGATGTGCGACAAAAGACAGTAATCCGAATATGTTGGATATCTCAAGTGCAGGACACTTGTCAGCTGGAGATGAGTCTTTAGATGGAGCTATAAGAGAACTTAAAGAAGAATTAAATTTAGATGTAAAACCTGAGGAATTACAATTTATAAAGACAATAAAAAGAAGTTCAAAATACACAGAAACATTTTTGAATAATGAATTCGATGATTTATATATTTTAAGAACTGACAAAACTATAGATGAAATGACCTTTCAAAAAGAGGAAATATCAGAAATTTTTTATGTTCCATATAAAGATTTTAAAAACATGGTTCAAAACAGGCAACCAGACTTATTAAGACATGATGAGGAGTTTGAAATATTATTTAATCTTTTTGATGAAGAATTTGATAATTAATTGAGGTGAATAATATGACAAAAGTTAATGATATTTTTGGTAGTGAAATTGAATTTGATTGTATGGGATGCGACATAGCAGATCATAAATTAATTCCACCAGGAGGATATGTTTATGAGGATGAACTTATAAATGTAGCTGCTGATCCGGAAATACCCATTGTTGGATTTATGATATTAGGAATAAAAAAACACGTAAAGAGTATGAATTATCTAACGAGAGATGAAAGAATCCATATAATGGATATTTTAAATACTACTATTGAAAAAATGAAAAATGCCAATATATGTGATGAAGTGTTACTAATTCAAGAAGAAAAATCATCTCACTTTCATATCTGGATAGTTCCGATGCATGAATGGATGAATGACTTTAATAAAAATGTAAGAAACTTAAAGGAAATAATAGATTATTCTAAAAGAAATTTTGATGAAAAAACTAAGGATGATTTATTAAATGCTATTGAATTATTAAAAGAAGAGTTCAAGAAAACTAGTAAGTAACATGTTTTATTTGAGATGATATTAAATAAGAGGGGATATATGAATAATATTGTATTAACATCTTGCGGTTTTAGAAACGAAGAACTTAAAAATAAATTCTATAAAATTGTTTCTAAAAATGAATTAAAAAATAAAAAAGTCTTATACATCACAACTGCTGTTGATGGAGAAAAAGAGAATAATAAAGATTGGGTTGCTGAAGAGTATAAAACTATTTTGGATTTAGGAATAGATGAATCTAATATTGTTGAGTATAAAATTGGTAATGATATTAATATAAATGATTTTGATATTATTTATATGATGGGTGGAAACACTATTTATCTCCTTGATATGGTTAGAAAGTATAAATTCGATGCAGTTATAAAAGATTTCATAAATAGTGGAAAAATATATATTGGTTCAAGTGCTGGTAGTCAAATACTAGGAACAACAATAGCTTTGAATGCGATATATGAAGACAACTTTGTGAATATGACAGATTTTACTGCAATTGGCATTGTGGATGGAGAAGTAGTTCCTCATGCCAACAAAAAAGAAGACTTAATAAATAGTTTAAACAGAGAAGACTTGATTCTTCTTTATGATGGCGATGGTATAATAATATAAAAGGGGTGAAAATATGCTAGAAACAACACTATGTTTATTAAAAAAGGAAAATGAAATATTACTTGCTATGAAAAAGAGAGGATTTGGCGAGGGAAAGTATAATGGCGTTGGAGGAAAGATTGAAGGAGGAGAAACTCCGGACGAGGCAATGATAAGAGAAACTAAAGAAGAAATCTTAGTTACTCCAACACAATATGAAAAAGTCGGCATTATAGAATTTGATGAGTTTTATAAGGGCCAAAAAGAAAGAGTTATGTTTCACTTATATATTGCAAGTGAATGGCAAGGTGAACCAACTGAAAGTGATGAGATGAAACCTGAGTGGTTTGATATTCAAAGTATCCCATATGACAAGATGTTTCCAGATGATAAATATTGGCTTCCACTTATATTGGAAGGAAGAAAGATAAAAGCATATTTTGACTTTGAT
>ONMY01000290.1 GCA_900318975.1 uncultured Bacillota bacterium
GCTATATTAGAATTAGCTATGCTGCTAGTATGGAAAAATTAAAAATATTTATAGAAGCTTTAAATAATTTGCAAACTAGATGACACCATCGAAGATATAATTGTCTTTTATTTGATAAATACTTTTGAAATATCTAGATAGCACATATTTGAATATTTGCTGACTTAGTCAGTTTTTTCTTTATAAAAGAATATAAATATTGCATACTATTTATCGGAATCTATAAAAATGAAGAAACAATATCAAACCATCGGCGCTCAGATAGTTAATCTTGAGAAAAATAAAAACGTTGATAAAACTACTATCAATTTGCGCTGCTTTGATGAAAAAACGTATTTAGATTTAATAACTCCTTATTCTGATTTAATTGCTATTGGTAGAGATGCTAAAAATAAACATATTTATCCAACGAACGTCAGCTTCGACGAGTATCTAGAATACAATAGAATTGACACATCAGTATGCAATTACCTTCAATTAATCATCGGCTGCTTTGAAAAAATGATGAAAAATTTTTTGATGCATGCATATTGCTCAAAGATGAAAAACGCTGGCGATAAACAAGTTAAGGATTTTTCATGGGTTAATAGATACTTAAGAAGAGGAAGAGTGTTTGACTTATTGAAAATAAATGAGGTATTTTCTGGAGGATCCATTCAGCCAGCTGGTTCTAACATCATTGGTAGAAGAAAGAAAGTTTTAAAGACTCTTTCTTCAATGTCTACAAGTTCATCAAAGAATCATATGGTTCAGCATTATCAATCCAAATATGGATATGTGCCAATGTTTGTGGCAATTCATTCTTTAACACTTGGTCAGTTACTGACTTTATTCTCAATGCTCTCTCAAAATGACAAGAATGAATTAGTATGTATTTTTAATGGAACAAGTGGGAAAAGATACCCAGACTCTTCAATTGAAAAATTTGAAAAAGACGCATTAAGAATCCAAGTTATCAGAAATATTATTAATCACTATGAGCCAATATTTCCATTTATTCAAAATACTGAAATGAAGACTTTTGGGTCGTTGACAGATCTTTTTGAAAAGTTAAAAGAAAACTACAAAAGAAGTGTTTCGTACCACCCATATTCTTTTACTACTATAAAAACTTTAACATCAAGGAATTCTTATTCGCTTGAATTCCATATTAAGATCGAGAGAGTGCTTAATTCATTGACATAAAAAAAGAGCGCCATTTAAGGCCTCTTTTCAAACCTTATCGGTTTATGTTCGTTAATATAATACTAATTTAGAAGAAATAATTCAATAACCAATTTTTAGGGGAGCAATCAAACTAAAAAAGGAGAAACATATGTTTTCAAAATTTGTAATCTATAATTTTAATGAAGTCTATGAACAAGTGCTCAGCAGGGCTGATTTCTATCAAGAAGGAAAAAAGCTGCTTGATTCTTACAAAGAAAAAATAAATGAATCACTGAATAATTATTATTTAAAAGATAATCAATTTGTTGATGCATTAGACATTGAAAGGCGATGGTTTCCTGAAATCGAATGCGATATTTTTATTTCTCATTCGCATAAGGATAAAGAACAGCTTATTTCATTTGTCGGTTGGCTCCATTATCAGTTTGGCATAAAAGCTTTTATTGATGATGGCATTTGGGATAATGTTGATGACCTGGCTCAAAACTTAGCCACAAAGGTTTATCAAGATCGCTTTGAAGACACGTGGATTGATAAGGATGAAGCTAATAATTATGGAATGTCAAATGCGCTTTTAATCTTGAACGGAGCCATAGAAAACATGATCGATTCGACTGAATGCTTTCTTTTTATTGGCACAAACAATTCTTTGATAGATGGAGATACCCATACTAAATCTCCGTGGATTTATACAGAAAATCTTTTCTCTAATTTTGTAAGGCGAAGACCACTTAGCGAGTATAGAAAAGGCTTTCTCGCCCATTCAAAAGACATTTCAGAATCCTTAAAAGTATCGTATAAGTGTGATTTCGGCTCTTACATTGAAATAACTAGGGATGATTTGACCAATCTTCTTTTAAATAGATCGGAAGCTAAAATATCAGAAGAAAACTTAAATATGCTGTACGAAATTAAAGGTTTTAAGGAAATCAAATAATTTTTACTGGAAAAAATTAAA
>ONMY01000287.1 GCA_900318975.1 uncultured Bacillota bacterium
ACGTTTTGCGCGAATTGAAACATCAAAAAGTTACATAACTATTATTATGCGAAGTAAATAATATAAACAAGAAGGAACCTCCTGCCAAGAAAGTCCCTTCTCATATGATAGCATTTTATTTACTCATTACTGTATTTGCTATTTAGATAATCTTTTGCCCGTTCGACAATTGAGATGCTCTTTTCTAAATTGCTTACCAAATAGTTATATTCTTTTTTGTTCTCAATAATCTGAGCGTTCTTGATAACGGACAGTTCAAACTTAAATTGTTCGAGAGCATGATCGGTTTCTTTTTTGATTAATTCGATTTCTTTGATCAAATTACATTTCTTATCCAATATATACTCTACAGTGGTTAATAGCTTTGCATAGTCTTTTTGAGTAAATGATGGAGATGAAAGCAGACTTAATGATGCAAGTGCTGCTCCGGATGTACCAAGTCCAACCAGGGCGCCACCACCAGCAATAACTATTGCTCCTCCTGCCATTCCAAAACCACCGGCGGCAATAGCTCCTCCACCAAAGAAAGCTAAACTAGCACTTGTCAGTGCGGCACCTGATAGCCCAGAGAACGCACTGCCTGCTAACGCAACAGCGATCGCTGGGGCAAAAGTAAATGCTGCTACACTGGCTGCAGCGGTAACTGCAACTGCACCTGCTACCCCTGCCGCTGTTTTTTCATTCTTTTTCTCTAACAAGTTGAACGATTTTTTATATGTTTTATTCAGATTATCAATATCTTTTTCGGTAATGATATCCTGATTGTTGCAGAAAACAGTTTTGATATATGATCCATCAACGGTCTTTAACTTTTTATATTTTTTCTCATCTTCATCTAACTGATAATATGGTTTAAAGAGAAGTAATTCTAACGCGATTTTGTATAACCAACTCTTATCCCCGGCAGTAGCTGCATGTGTTTTAAGCATTGCATAAGTTTTTTCTGGATCTTCATCGAATAATCGGTTTATCTCAACTGCTTTCTTGGATTGTTCAACCCAAAGTTTTTTCCACTCATTCTTGGTAATTTGTGTTTCAGAATCTTTTGTCTTATCAATATCCTCGTTGACTAACTGTAACTGTAGAGAATACAGGATTCTTGTTTCTACGTTGTTGAGTCCAACGTAATCAATATATAGTTTTTTCTCTATCTCCCTTGCCTTTTCATCAGCTGCTAATTTTGCTACTGTATTTTCGTTTATATACTGTTGTACATCCTCCAACAAATATTGCCCGTCATTTTTTACAACAGTAACAAGGTTAAACGCATTTGCCAAATTGATGGAAGAAAGATAAGCATATACTCCAGCAATTAGTTTTTCCTTTTCGTCCCCTTCTGTTTCTGCCGCCTTCTTTGTCGCATATGCAATGGCTTCGACACCATCTATTGCTCCAAATACACCTGAGGAAACGAGATCCATTCTGGAAATGACTCTTTTATTGGTATCAGAGAAGATATTAATGTTTATAAAGTCTAATCCTTCTATGCTCTTAACATTACGTTCCTTTATTTCTGATACAAGCAATTTGATAAAGCACCAGATCCTGACAAGACATTTATTCAAAACAACCGGAAGTATCTGTTTTGACATGATCTTTTTCATATCAAAAGAATCATCTACATCTTTATCAATGTCTGTTACTTTGTCCATTATTTTGTCATAAATTTCGAACTGATCTATTTTTTTGTCCTTAAACAGATGAGAGTCTGCTATTTCTTTGATGACAGACTTTACATATGCAAAACCTTTCTTAAAACGTAAAATATCTGCTTTCTCTTCTGCGAACTTACCATTTTTAGCATATTCACCAGCATTAAAGACTAGCCAAGACACAAATCCGGCAATAATTCTTTGTTTATAGGACCTTCCCTCGTTTTTCTCGGCATCATCTATTGGAGTAAAGGCCAATTTCCCATCTTCGTCTAAGCCAAATGTGTACCCTATTAACTTAGAAATAATCGAATAAACCAATCCCTTTATGCTAAGGCTGTGTGAAAAATCTTTAATCAAAGCCTTATAATTTGAAGCTTTATTTATCTTTGAAGCAAGATGGTCTAACGATTTATTAAACTCGTTTTCGAGCACATTTATTTTCTGTTGATTAAACTCACCAAGGACAAGCATGGATTTAACAAGTTCAAATAATTCCTTTTTATCTAAATCCTTTATATGTTCTAAATTGGTTTTACCAACTGCAAATTGGTCAAATGCCGCTGCTATTAATCCGCTCGCAATAGAAGCTAAATAATCATCTCTTTCAGCCTTTTTAATCTTTTTATTAAAC
>ONMY01000212.1 GCA_900318975.1 uncultured Bacillota bacterium
AGTTCTTTTACCTTGTATGTTTCTGGTTTTTCACTATCATTTACTATAGTAACATCCTTATCAAGACCTAAAAGTTCAACCATAACTTGTCTACAAGATCCACAAGGATAAGGCATAGAATCTAATCTATTTGTATAGATAAGCATTGATACTAAATCATCTTTTTTATATCCGCTTGCATAACATCTAAAAAGCGCACATCTCTCAGCACAAATAGTAAGTCCATAACAAGCATTTTCAATGTTTACACCAGTTATAATGTTTCCGCTTTTTAAAAGTACTGCAGCACTTACTCGATAATTTGAGTATGGAGAATAAGAGAGTTCATTGGCTTTTTTTGCAGCTTCTAACATTCTTTCATACATTTTCTATTCCCTCCTTATGTTTATGGAATTGAGAATTATATCTTGAAGATTAAACATTTCTTTTTCTTCACTTTCATTCATATGATCAAAGCCTAGGCAGTGAAGCATGCCGTGGCATGCAAGAAATGCGAGTTCACGTTCCTTTGAATGGCCATAATCTTCTGCTTGACTTATTACTCTATCGTAGGAGATTAGAATATCTCCAAGCTCTCCTTTTTCATCGCTTGGAAAGCTTAAAACATCAGTTTCAGAATCTACATTTCTATATTTCTTGTTATAATCTTTGATTGTTTCGTTGTTGGTAATAACGATATTTAACACTCTCGATTTTAAGATTTTTTGATTTTTGCTTACAGCACTTGCGACAAGTTTTAGAATTTTTGAATAATCATTATCATCATATTCATTGATTACATTTACCTTAATCATCGCCAAACCTCTCAATAATACGCTGAACTAGTGGGTTTCTTACAACGTCATTCTTCTTAAATTCCATGATTTTGATTCCAGGAATACCATCGAGTTTTTCAATTGCGTATTTTAAACCTGAATCTTTTGCATTCATGAGGTCTATTTGTGTTAAGTCGCCAGTGATTACCATTTTTGCATTAAAGCCAAGACGAGTTAAGAAAAGCTTGATTTGTTTCTTTGTAGTATTTTGTGCTTCATCTAATATTACATAAGCATTTTCTAAGGTTCTACCACGCATATAGGCAAGTGGTGCAATTTCTATTATTCCATTTTCAATGTATTCATCTACTGTTCTTCTTCCAAGAAGTTCATATAGTGAATCATAAAGAGGAGTTAGATATGGATCAACTTTCTCTTTGATTTCACCAGGAAGGAAACCTAATGATTCTCCAGCCTCTACAATTGGTCTTGATAGAATAATTTTTGAATATTGTCCAGCTTTAAACTTTTTAACTGCATCACAAACAGCGATATAAGTTTTACCAACACCTGCAGGCCCATATGATAAAATTACATCATTTTTATTTAAACTTTTGATGTATTCTACTTGAGTAAATGTTTTAGGATAGAGTGATTTACCGCTGATATTCTTTACTATTTCATGTCTATTCTTATAGAATTCAACTATTTCTGATATCTCGTATTCATCAATTATAGATGCAACATAAACAGTATCTCTTTCTCTTATTGATATCTTTTGAAGTGATATTAAATATAGGCAATTAAAAACATCTTCAATTTTCTTAATCAATTTATTATTATCACTCTCAATATGAACCTCTTTTGTGGTTACAATAATGTTTGTTGAAAAATAATAAATTAATGCTTTTAAGTTCTTGTCGAACTCTCCTAAAATATTTTGAAGATGATTTGAATCGATGATATTATGATTAAATTTGAACATATAACCTCTTTACTAAAGGATATTATAACACTTTTTTCATTTAAAAAGAATAGTAAACTATCTTTTTATTTATATTTTTTTAAAAAATTTTTGTTTTTTGTTATATTTTTAATATAAGATGAAATGAAAAATAAAAATGGCAGACGCCATTTTTATTAATTCAAATAGATTCTAGTGAGAGAATTTTCTCTTTCTATTTTCTTTGATTTTTTCTTTACGTGCTACACTTGGTTTGAGGTAAAATTCTCTTCTACGTGCTTCTTGTAAAGTACCAGCTCTAGATACATCTCTCTTAAAACGACGGAGAGCGTCATCTAAAGATTCATTTTCACGAACGATAGTTTTTGCCATTTTTTCACCTCTTTTCGGTCAACACCTTTTCCATTATATACTCAAGGTATTTAAATGTAAAGAAAAATATTTTAATATTTTCATTAAATTATATAATTCACTATCATTTTGTCTTATTATTTGGTAAAATAGACATAGAAATAGGAGAAATCTATCATGATTAATAAAATATTCTTATTTGAAATGGAATGGAAGACAGTATTAATAATATTTGGACTAGTAGTTCTTGCGATTGTCCTCGTTTATTTTTTGCTTTCACATCATAGAATGAAAAAGGGTACCAAGAAAGCCGGAAATCAACTATCTATTAAATATAGTACTGGCAGTAATAAAGTCCAAGGATTATTAAATGAAATAAAAAAATCATCTAAATATAATGGAACATATAAATCTCTTAGTGGAAGAGCAAAGAAAAAGATCAAAAAATTCATGTATGATTGGTTTGATGATGTTGCATTCTATGCCCTTCTAACATATAAAACTAAAAGAGAAAGAACACCATATATGCATCTTTGTTTATGTGAATCATTTGAATCTCCTAAATATTTAGATCAATGGGTATATATTGGATCTAAAAGCAAAGGAAATAATTTTAAGAAATTAATTAAGATGATTGATAAACATAAAGTATGTTTTGGAACATTCGAAGTTATAACACAAATATTTGATTTCGAAAAAGATCATTTAAAAGATAAAACAAAGAAGATTGATGATAGCGAATATCCATCAACAAGTGAAA
>ONMY01000020.1 GCA_900318975.1 uncultured Bacillota bacterium
AAAAGCACCTAAATCGGGGAATGTACCTTAATCGTGCTTTGTATTCTCCAAATATTCTATTTCAACACAACGGGCAAGAGAAATATATTGATGTACTAACTTGTGCATCACCTAATTATTCTGTTGCTCTTAATTACGGAAACTTTACCTTAGAAGAAAATCAACAAGCATTAGTATCCAGAATTAATTTTGTAAAAGACATCTTGGCTGATAATAAGATAGATGTAGCTGTTTTAGGTGCTTTTGGTTGTGGTGTGTTTAAACAAGACCCTGCTAATGTAGCAAAACTTTGGAAAGAAAATGGTTTACCAGTCGAAAAAGTAATTTTTGCTATCATTGATAAACCAACTTATAATGTTTTTGTTAATAATTAATAACAATATTACAAAATAAAAAGGGAGGAACGAATCCTCTCTTTTTATTTTGCAAAACTGTCACAGCTAACTACAATGTCTTCACCTTTATCATCTTTACCTGTTGCAATAATGCTTTTCCAGAATAAACAATCTAATTTTCCTTTTTCATCTAAAGAATAATTGGAGCATTTTTCGCAAAGGTTTGAGCTTTCTAAAACATCCTCATTTCCGTAGATAGCTATAAAATCTTCATTACTTAATGTCATAAATTCATTATCAAAATTTTCTTCTTGCATAGAGATTACCTTCTTTCTTTATAATGTTTTCTAATATTATTTTAGCAGAAAATATGTTTTTGATTATTTTTTTAAAATAAATTGGAAATAACTGATATAATAAAACAGTAGCAAACGACAGAAAAAGAAAGGATGATGTTTATTATGGCAAGACGTTATGAGGAAGTTTCATTTGAGGATATGTTGGCTCATATTTTGGGTATTTCAAAGGAACTTGTAGATGCTTTTGACGAAGTTCAGAGAAAGCCAGAAAAGAAGGAAGAAAGAAAGACGGGTCATTCTCACGGATATAGTAGTGGGCATAGCTACGGGCATAGCTATAGTCATAGCGAAGGCTATAGTGACGGTTGTAGTAAGAATTGTTCACATAGTTATAGCTCTGGTAAGAATAAATCTAATCCAAGGTTTGTTAATCTTGAAAAGGACGAAGCTCCTGTTACCACTGGCAAGCAGTACGAGAGCAGAAACCATGATTATTACCAGAAATTGCGTAAGCAAATGCGTGAATCTAAAGAGTATCAAAAGAATGTGCAGATTTATGTAAGTCAGATTCTTGACAGGCTTGAGAAAAATATGCGTTCTCTTAGATGCGATTATGTTCGTTGCCTTGTAACTCCTGTTGAGAGAGAATATGATGTTGAGAGAGAACTTTTCGATGTTGAAGTTGCAAAGTTCTGCCTCAATTCTGTTGTTGACACTCTTAAAAGTCGTAATTTAACAGTTTCTTTTAATGAGGAACAAACTGGCTTCAAAGTGTCTCTGTCAACTACCCCCGCCTAAAGAGGTGGAGACTTGCAAAAGCTCAAGTTGACTAGCCTAAGTTCCATGAGAACTCCGTTGCATATGTTATCTCACCCTTGGATGATGCTCTAGTCCGAGGCTCTGAGTAGGCTCTGTAAAAGTCCTGTGAGGTAGGGACGGTCAACCTAAAGTGGTCGATTACGACAAGCATCTGCAACATTGGCGAAGGGCAACTAACTCCGACAAGGAGGGACTGGACTTGAGAGTTCCAGTCAAAATGGGCATCCCCTACCTAAGAGGTGGGGGACTTCTGCCCCATATTTAGTTAAAAATAGAAGTAGGGATTTGTGAAAATCCCTGCTTTTTTTATGAACATCTTTTATAAATGTGATATTATGTTTTATGTGTAAAAGGAGTTGATATTTTATGAATCCAAATTATGTTTATAGTTATATAGATTATGAAGATGCAGTTAATTTCCTACTGCCAAGACATTATTCTGGAAGAAAACCATCAATTTCATACGCTTTCGGAGTTTTTGATAAACGAACAATGAAATTGGTTGCAGTTTGTACTTTTGGTTTACCTGCCTCTCCTAGCCTTTGCATTGGTTTGGCAGGAGAGAAAAATAAAGGAAATGTTCTTGAATTAAAGAGATTATGCAGAGAGCCAGAGTACAAAGAACCTCTTAGCCAGTTTGTAGCATGGTG
>ONMY01000125.1 GCA_900318975.1 uncultured Bacillota bacterium
AATGCTTTTGACGATATAAAATATAATTTTATTTTAATCTTTGAAGGAATAGTAATCAGCATATTCGTTATTATTCTTGCATTAATAGTAGGATTTGTAATTATTCCTATTTTCGTTTTATAAGAGGTAATTTTATGTTAGTAATGTTATTAATTGCACTAATAATTTTTGGTATAGATCAATTAACTAAGATAATAATAAGCACTAATATGGTTGAAGGTCATTCTATCAAAGTGATAAATGATTTCTTCTATATTACATATCTTAGAAATGATGGAATTGCCTGGGGAATTGATGCAAAACTCTGGATATTAATAATTATTACAATTGTTGCTATTTCTGTATTTGTATTCTTTGCATGGAAACTCAAATGGAAAGATGATAAATGGGCAATTCTAACTATTGGATTTATGATGGGTGGAACACTTGGAAACTTCTTTGATAGAGTAGTTCGTCCTGAACATTCTGTAATAGATTTTTTAAATGTAATACTTTATTATCCATCATTTTCAGGCGGATTCCATTTCGAAAAATATGATTTCCCAATCTTTAATGTTGCTGATATCTTCTTAGTTGTTGGGGCAATTATGTTTATTGTTTATCTATTTATAATTGAAAGAATAAAAGAAAAACGTAAAAAAATAGAAGAAAAAGATACAAACGAAGAAGTTATAGATATTAAGAATGAATAAAATAGTTTATGATTTAGAGATAGAATCTAGAATAGATTCATATCTAAAAGACAAATTAGATATTAGTAGAAGCCAAGTTCAAAAGATGATTGAATCAGGACTTGTTTTTGTTAATTCTAAAGTAATTAAATCAAATTATAAACTAAAAACTAATGATGAAATAGAATATGAAATCTTAGAAACTAAAAAAATAGATTTAGCACCAGAAAACCTAAATCTAGATATTGTATATCAAGATGAAAACGTTGCTGTTGTATATAAACCAAAAGGGATGGTAGTTCATCCCGCATGTGGAAACTATGATAAAACACTTGTAAATGGACTATTATATGAACTTGATAACCTATCAAATATAAATGGTGTAATTCGTCCTGGAATCGTCCATAGAATCGATAAAGATACTACAGGCCTATTATTAGTTGCTAAAAACGATATAGCACATAATAAATTATCACAAGACTTAAAGAATAAGAAAGTGAAAAGAGTATACTTTGCGCTTGTTGAAGGAACTATCTTAGAAGATGATGGAATAATAAATGCTCCAATTGGAAGAGATCCAAAAGATAGACTAAAATATACCGTAATTGAAGGTGGAAAAGAATCTATTACTACATTCCATGTTCTTGAACGATTTAAAGATAAAACCTTTGTTGAATGTGTTTTAAAAACTGGAAGAACTCATCAGATTAGGGTTCATTTTAAGTATATAAATCATCCTGTTTATGGTGATCCACTTTATGCAAGAAAAACTGAAGGTACTGTAAATGGACAATATCTTCATGCTGGACTTATTGGCTATAATGATCCAATCACTAATGAATATAAGGAATTTACATATCCACTTCCTAAATATTTTGATGATGAACTAAATAAGCTTAGGAGATTAAAGAAATGATATTTGACCTTATTATTGTTGGTGGTGGAAGTTCTGGTGTTTTTACATACCTAACATATAAAGAAAAACACTCAAATAAGAATGTTTTAATAATAGAATCTAATAATCAATTATTAAGAAAACTATCATGTAGTGGCAATGGCAAATGCAACTTTACAAATGAATATTTAAGTTTTGATAAATATAACAATGGAGAAAACTTTAAATTCTTATTTGATAATAATCCAAAAGAAAGGATTCTTTCATTCTTTAAAAAGAGAAATATTTTATATTATAAAGATGAAGAAGGAAGATATTATCCATATTCAAATAGCGCAAAATCAATTCAAAAAATATTAATTAATGAAATTGATGAAAATGATTATATTTTAGATACTAAAGTTATAGATATTAAATATAATAATTCTCTATTCTATATAGAATCATATAATAAAGAAAAAGGTTATCTGAATTTTATATCTAAAAACCTTTTAATCGCAACTGGAAATAAGAATTATAAAACACTCGGTTCAGATGGTTCTTTATTTAATTCTATAAAAGAATTAGGCCATACTTTTACTGAAATCTATCCATCAAATATCTATATAAAAGTAAAAGAGAAAGATATTACAGCTAGACTAAATGGACTTAGGTTTAAAGCTAATCTATCTTTATATAATGATAATAAGTATATATATAGTGAAAGTGGAGAATTACTAATGAAAGAAAATGCCCTTTCAGGCATCGTTTCATTTAATATCTCTAGTAGACTTGCGAAAATATATAAAGATGGAAATATAAAAAATCCATATATTGAAGTTGATTTTTTATATGATTATAATGAAAAAGATCTTAAGGATAACTATAATTCATCAAATGAAAAATATAATTATTTATTAGGTTTAATTCACCCAGAAATGGTTAAAATAATTGAAAATGAAAATAATCCAATAGAAAAGTTAAAAAGTTTTAGATTTAATATAGTATCTTTAGGTGATTTTGACCATGCACAGGTCGCATGTGGAGGTATCAATACTAAAGAATTAAATGGACTAGAATCTAAAATTATTAAAGGATTATATTTTGTTGGAGATATCTTAGATATCGATGCACCTTGTGGTGGGTATAATCTTTCAAACGCATTTTTATCAGGGATGAAAGTGGGTGAAGTAATTGAATAAAGAAGACACTTTTAAACTCTATAAAAATATAAACCCATTAAATAAGCCACGATTATTACTTCATGCGTGTTGCGGACCTTGTACATCTGGTGTATTCGATCAACTCTATCCATACTTTAATATTACAATCATATATTACAATCCAAATACATATCCATACGATGAATATATCTTAAGATATAAACAACTTGAAATACTTAAAAATTATATGGATTTTGAACTTATTTTTATGGATTATAATGATGAAGAATTCTATTCTAAAGTTAAAGGGCTTGAAGAAGAAAGGGAAGGCGGAAAAAGATGTGAAGTTTGTTATAAACTAAGGCTTGAAAAAACTGCACAAGTCGCTAAAGAAAAAGGATTTGATTATTTCA
>ONMY01000148.1 GCA_900318975.1 uncultured Bacillota bacterium
ATCGAGAATACCTAGACTTGTCCCATCTTCTAAAATTACCATTACCTTTGGAAAACGAATACTTTCGTTAACTAGATTTCCTTCTTTCTTTTGTGGTTTTTGAATGTAAGCGTACTTAATGATCTTTCACCTCTTTAATATTTTTTGAAAATAAAAAGTGAACGTAAAGTCCACTTTTAAAAACTAAGAATAATCTATTTCTAGCTCTTTTACCTAGATTCTAAACACGATTCTCAGGTGTGAAGTGGACCTTCATCTTTCTATTTCCTTAAGTATTTTACTCTTATAGAGTATATTTGTCAACAAATATTTTTTTGATTTTTTTAATTCATTAAAATCTTTACAAATTCCTCTAATCCTTCCTTATCTTTGATAGTAAATCTACTAAATTTTGGACTATCAATATCTAATACTCCAATTATTTTATCATCTTTATAGATTGGTATAACTATTTCACTATTAGATGATGAATCACAGGCGATATGGCCTTTAAATTCATGGACATTATCTACAACTAACGTTCTTCTTTCTTTTACTGCTGTTCCACAAACTCCTGAACCTACTTTTATTTTAGTACATGCAACTTTTCCTTGAAATGGTCCTAAATAAAGATATTCGTCTTTAAGGAGATAGAATCCTGCCCAGTTTATATCAGTTAGGTTATCAAAAAGAAGCGCAGATGCATTTGCGTAGTTTGTAATATCATATTCAACACCACATATTATTTCTTTAAGCTCTTCGTTTAGTAATTTATAATCCATCATATGCTACTCCTTCTTTTTATTATTTCTTCCAGATTCTTCCATTTCTTTTTTGAATTCTTCTTTATGTTTTAGATAGAAATCTTGGTGGTATTCTTCAGCCTCAAAGAAAGATTTGAATCTTTCAAGCGAGATAAATACTTTTTTATTTGATTCTTTTTCAAGTTCATCTATTTTAGATTTTGCAGTTTCAAGTTCATCTATTGAATTATAATATACTGCAAGAGTATATGATCTTCCTTTATCTATAAACTGTCCTTCGCTATCAAATGGATCAGTATTTAAAATAAATACATCTAAAAGTGTAGAATATGATATTTTAGTTTCATCATATTCTATTTTAATTGTCTCTCTATGAGATGTTTTTTGTGCTTTTACATCTTCATATGTTGGGTTAATCTCATCACCACCAGAATAACCAGCAGTTACCTTTAATACACCACTAAGGGATGCAAAGGTCATATTTATGCACCAAAAACATCCACCAGCAAAATACGCAGTCTTCATTTTTTATTCCTCTAGTAATTTTATTATATCAAGTAAATTATATACAGTATAATCTGCATTATTTAAATATCCCTTATTTACTTCATTTCCTCTTTCAATGAGTATTGTTCTCATGCCGAATTCTTTTGCGCCATAGATATCAGAAGTTAGGGAATCGCCAATCATTATTGTTTCTTCAGGTAATATTTTAATATCTCTATTTTCATTTAATGAATTAAAACATTTTTTGAAATATTCTTCTTTTGGCTTAGATACACCCATTTTTTCACTTGTGAAATAATAATCGATATATTTATCCATATCCGCAAGTTCAATTCTATGGGTTTGTTGAATATGTGGACCATTAGATGCAATGCATACTATATATTTTCTTTTTAAATATGATAATAGTTCATAAGCTCCTTCTATTGTAATAGCGCTTTCATGAAGATATTTCCTAAAATATTTTTCAAATTCTACTCCATCAAAAGATAGTCCTAGGATATCAAATACTTTATTCCATCTTATGGCTCTTAAAGTCATAAAATCTATTTCACCTTTTTCTAAAGATTTCCAAAGCTCATTGTTAACTCTTTGGAATACTTCACTCATTCCATCTTTATATTCGCCAATTCCATATTTTAAAAAGCCATTTTTCATAGCTTCAATTACATATCCATCAAAATCAAGTAATGTATTATCAATGTCTATAAAAACAGCTTTTATTTCTTTCACTTTTTACTCCTTACTACCTCTATTATACGACAATTTGAATATATCTAGTATTTCATTATATCCAAGCTTCATATAACCATCAAGAATCCTCGTCTTTCCTCTTGAAGTATTAAATGCAAGAATCTCTAAATCTTCTTCCTTTACACCAAAATCTTTTATACTTATAGGCATTCCAAGTTTTATATAATATTCTTCTAAATCATTTATTGCATCTTCTATTATATCTCTATCAAATAATACTTTACTAAACATCTTCCATCTTTCTATATTTGATTTATAAACATAGCGAGCATAACTTGGGAAGAGTGCTGCAAGACCTGCGCCATGAGCGATATTTGGATACATTCCTGATAGTTCATGTTCAAGTTGATGAACTGTAAGCTGGAATGTTCTGCCACACTGAGTAAGTCCGTTATGGGCAAGAGATGATGCCCACATCATATTAGATCTGGCAGCATAATCATATGGATTATTATATGAATCAAGTCCAGCCTTCATTGCGCTTTTTATTATAGATAAGGAAATTGAATCTGTAAGATATGTATCTCCTCCAGGACAAAAGAATCTTTCAATTGTATGCATCGCAATATCAACTGCACCGCATGCAGTTTGATATTTTGAAACTGTATATGTGAGTTCTGGGTTTAGGATTGCAAAATTCATCCTATTTTTAGGACTTCCATATCCACGTTTTTCATGTGTTAATTCATTAGTTATAACACAAGAATTAGACATCTCAGATCCAGCTGCAGAGATTGTAAGAATACAGCCTTTATTAATTGTTTTAGTTGGAGTCTTTATTCCAAGGGAATAATCCCAAACATCATCATAAGGATTTGCGATTCCATTTGCGATATCTTTAGCAGAATCTAAAACTGATCCACCACCAATCGCAAGAATAAAATCAACTCCTTCTTTTATAGATAGTTCAATTCCATATCTAACTAAAGATAGTTCAGGGTTTGGTTTAACTCCACCAAGTTCTATATATTTTAAGCCTTCATCATCTAAATATTTCTTTACTCTTTCTAATAGGCCACTTTTAATAACTGAATTCATACCATAATGAATCAGTATTTTTCTTGGGTTATATTCTTTTAATATTGTCCCTATTCTTTTTTCTTCGTCTTTACCGAAATATACTTTCGTTGGAGTATCGTATATAAAGTTATACATTAGTTCGTCCCTCATAAAACTATGTGTTACATGATAATTATTCTTTACAAATATGAATATGCAATTCAAATCCTTTTTTAATAATTAATAGTATAGTAAATAATAATCCAGAAGTTATAATTCCAAAAATAAATATTAACAAATAGAGCAAAAAGAAATCATTCCATTTCATAGTTAAAAAGACTATGTTTCCAATGAAATATATTAATAAATCTAATGTATTAATCAGAAGTATTTTTTTAATGATATTTGCATTTTTATCAGTAAAAAGATCTTCTTTTTTGAAAGAACATGATAGAATCCATGAATAATAAATAATAAGGAAAATTGGTATTATAGTTAGCCAGTAAAATATCAATTGTGACCAAAACTCAATATTTTGTGCTGTAGTAAGTTCCTCCTTCGAAAACCCAACAGTTGATAAAGAGATGCTAAATGGATACCAAAATATACCTAGTATTAAGCATAGAATGAACGAGATAATGAGAGTTGTTCTGAAAAAAATTGTAAGTTTATTGGTTTTCATTTTGTCTTCTTTAGTAAAAATTATTCAGCAGCTTCTTCCACTTTATCATTTTTATGTTTTAAATATGAATGAATAGATTGATAAATCATATAGATACTATATAGTAATACTCCAAAGAATTCAGCTATAAAATTAATAGGCATTGTCGCAAGTCTTTCAAGCGGTACTACTGCAGAAACTGAGCTAATTAATGCAGTATTATTAGTTGCGATTAAATATACAATAATTCCTAGAATTAGATTTAGTCCAAAGACTGATGCACTATAAATTATTTTTGCCTTTCTACTAAAT
>ONMY01000204.1 GCA_900318975.1 uncultured Bacillota bacterium
TACCACCACGACTCACTGTATAAAGAGTCTTGGGAGGAATTTTAAGATTAAGAACATCTCCATAACCAACGGTACGGAAATCAACAAAGGGGGCAAATGTCTCAGTAACATAAGCGGGAAGAACAACATTAACAGTTGCATTAATAACTGCAAAAGTAGCCCAACGAACAACAGGATTTGCCATCCAAGCATCCTTATTCATTTCTGTACGAGGACAATTAGAAAGGCGTTCAATCTCAGCAAAGAAAGCATTCTTCACCTTTTCAGATTTTTCAGAAAGAGATACACTCTTATCGTAAGAACCAATATTATGTTTCCACTCTTCAGCCGCTTTATGATTATGATAATCGGCAAAAGCTACATAAAAATCAGTATTTCCATTCGCAAAAGCGATAATTTCATTAGAAAGATTCATATTTAAAATTCTCCTTTTCTTTTAGTAACTAAAATGATAAATTGATAATTCAGTTTTTACTAAATTATGCAACCTTCATAAGAACCCAAGTGACCACCGATTGACCACCAATGTCAACATTGTGCTGACCAAGAATCTTAAAGGGAGCGCTTGTAGTAGTTCCAGCAACAAGCTTACCAGAAGAAACACTAGCATAAGTAGAAGTGCCAAGAGTAGGGGCGGTGGAGAAGCATTCGTTACTAACTTCAATGCAATCACCAATTTCAAGGTGCTTCACGCTCATAGGTTGACCAGCCTTGTTATAGAAATAACGAGGATCATCAAAGAGTTGCATATCAAGATCGTAACCCACAGGAGGCGTACCAACAACATAATCAGCAGTATTGGCAAGAGTTACATTAAAAACATATTCATCAATAACGCCAGAAGTATTTACAATATTACCAAGGGCAACAAAATTACCATTATCAATATCAGTAGTAGTATTAATACCAACAAAATTCTTGGAATCGCAATCCCAAAATGCACAATGAGTACCAATAAAAAGTCCATGATTATTCATTTAGATTTTCTCCTTTTATAAAAAATATTTTAATTAAATTCTATCCCATACGGAATTAGATTTCTTTTCTTTCTGATTGCTAATAGGAGCACTAAAACTCCAAATATCAGAATTCTTTTTCTTCGATTTACTGATAGCACTAAAGCTCATAGCTTTAACCTTATTAGACCAAGCATCCATATCACAAAGTTCACATTTCATACCTTCATCTCTAAGAGATTTCATCATTTCGGGATCAAGGAATTTTTCAACTTCTTCCATAAGAGAGTTAACAACCTTTGCTTTTTCTTGTTCATCTATACCTTTTTTAAACTCTCTTAAAGTTTCGAGTTCTTCATTGTTCTTCATAATGATATTATCTCTGTCTTCAATGCCTTTTTCCAGCTTAGAAATTTTTTCTTGTAATTCAGAAATGGACATTTCTTCAACTTGCTTGTCTTCATCTTCTTCTTCATCTTTATCATCAGAATCAGAGTCTTCATTGTCCTCTTCGTTTTCTTTCCGATAATCAGAAACATTTTCAGGCTCGGCAAACTTTTTCATGTTATCAGTTTCAATAAACTCTTCCTTGACTTCAATGATTTCATCAGAAAGAGACAATCCCTCTTCAGTTAAAGAGAAATTAAGGCGATACAACTTCATATCATCATCATATACAACAGCAAACTTTTGATTATCCTGTTCATAAATTCCTTTAATGGAATATTCCCAATGGTGTAAATCTCTCATAGCTGTATAAAGTTTGCCCCAAAGATCACCAATATTAACCGCAGAAAATTCAATTTCAGCCATATCTTTTTCCTCCTTTCTTTCAGAATCATCATCAATGTCAAGCTTTTTATAAATTGCTTTTATTTTATTAATAACAGAAGTTTCATTTTCTTGCTTTGCATAAGCTAAAGCAGAACTTAAACCATATCTGTTATAAACTAATTTATCACCCTCAAAACACATAACAGGGTATTTTAAATGTTCACTTGGAGCATCTTCCCAACCATCTTCTACAAGCATATAACAAGCTTTTACAAGCTCTGATTTATTAGATGCTTCCATAATTTTATTTCTAAGATCGGTTTTATCTACATCTCCCCAAGGCTTTGTAGACATACTTTCTTTAGACTTGTCGATCTTATATCTTTTTTCTGCCATTTGTTGTTTCCTTTCTTCTACAAACTCTTTTAAAGTAGATAAAATATCATGTTTTTTGAAATATTTTTCAGCCATTTTTTCTTCAAATCTAACTAATTTAATATCAGCATCAGGGCAAGAACCATTAACTGTTTTCCCTAAACAAGTTAGACCATAAATATCAAAAGAAGTTACAACATCTTCATCATCATCTTCACAAGTAACAGTCATTTCAACAGAACTATCTCTTAAATTTTGATACTCAAATATGCCATTAAATTCTTTGCTATATCTTTTACTAATAACAGCATAAGCATAAGCTTTTAAAATTCCATCTTCATCTTCAACAAATTGTATATCTTGTTCCATAGGAAAATAACCATATATTGATTCTGAATCAACATGAGTTGTTGCATCTCCCCATTCAATTTTTGCAACTAAAAAATTGCCTAAAATACTGCCAGCACATTCTTTTAAAACTTTTTCACTAATTTTTATTCCATGTGAATTTTGTCTTGTCGAAAGAAAACAACATTTTGCAACAGTAAATTTATGCTCTGGATAAGCTTCAGCCCAATTTGGAATTTCTTCAACTTCTTCTAAAGCAAAACTTATATTCTTTTTCTTTTGCAAAAATATATCTCTCCTTTCTACAAGGATTTATATTTATTAAACTTCAATACCAAGTTTAAGTAAATATTTTTTTAATTTATTATTTAATTTGTAATATTGAACATCTTCATCCATATA
>ONMY01000066.1 GCA_900318975.1 uncultured Bacillota bacterium
CCACCAGAATATTGGAAAGGATAGTCATCATATCTATTCTCAGCATTAGGGATACCAACTTTTTGCATCATAACAATTGCGAGTTTTCTAGCTTCGTATTCGCTCACATGTTGATGCTTCATAATAATTGTTGAAATTTGGTCACCAATTGTAATTATTGGATTAAGAGATGTCATAGGATCTTGGAATACAGTTGCAATTTTTTTACCACGAACTTGTTGCCAGTCCTTAGAGTATTTTACCTTTGATAAGTTAACGACGCATTCACCATGAAGTGATTCTTCGTTCTCGTCAATATACTTAGCCATAAAGACAACTGTATCAAAAATCTTATTCTTTATATCATAATTTGAGATATCTTCCCCAAATCTCATAGCTTTTTTGAATGCTTTGATTAATTTATGACAATCTATAATTCTTTTAAATATACCAAATCTGCCTATAGAAAGATAAATCTCTTTAGTTAATAACTCATTTCTTTCAATAGTTTCTTTTGAAATATCTTTCAAAATTTCAAGTTTGTATTGTGACTTTAGTTGTTTGAGTTCTTCTTTGTATTTAGCGATGTATTCTTTATCTTTTAATGTTTGCTTCTTTTGAATCTTAATTAGATTCTTAAGTTCTTTTTTTAACTCTTTTGCCTTGTTATTAAGTTCTGATATTTGCCTTTTAGCATCTTTTATTTTATCTTTTTCAATATGACGATCATATGTTAAAGATGTATTATACAACTCAGTTGCTTGATAAATAGCATCATTAATATCTTCTTCATATTTTTCTTCTACTTCTGTTTCGATGGTAAGTTTAATCTTATGTTGGGTTTTTAATTCAACATATTTTTTATATGTTTCAGAACCTAATTCAAGTTTTGAATTCTTATTTAAGGATTTGTTAATTATATTGAAGAATATCCTTTGAATTCTTCCTTTTTTTACAACAGTATTTTGTAAATCACTATCATTAAAAATGATATCACCATTAGAAATAAAACCATTTGAATCAAGCATACCAGCAAACGTTTTTGTGAATACAGATTTGCCAGAACCTGATTCACCAACGATTGCAATTGATTCATTTTCGTATATGTCTAAACTAATTCCACGAATTGCAGTTAAAATTCTACCACGGACACGGAATTTAACTTCGAGATCCTTAATGGATAATAATACTTTCTTATCTTCCATATAAACCTCTACATATGTGTCCTTGGATCACTGGCATCACCAAGGTTTTGTCCTACAACGTATAATACAATTGCAACAAATGATGCAATAAACACTGGAGACCAGAACTCCCAGCCCCATCCAGGTGTTCTCATTGCAATTTGATTCATTTCAATCAATTTACCAAGTGTAATATCTTTAATGCCCATACCTATATATGATAAAAATACTTCATAAGAAATATATGTAGGTATTTCGGTAGCAATAAGAGTAACGATAACACTTGTCATAAATGGAAGGATATTCTTAATTGTTAATTTGAATATTCCTGTCCCAAGGCATCTACTTGCAAGATTATATTCTCTGTCACGAATGATAATAACTTGGGTTCTTATAAAATAAGCAATTCCAATCCAACCTGTAACAGTTAATGCAAATACCATTGTCCAGAATGATGGACTAAACAATAACACTAAAACAGAGATTAATAGGATGTATGGAACGTTACCAATAATGTTATATACTTCTGTCATAACAATATCAATCTTCTTACTAAACCCCCATATAGCGCCAATAACAGTACCAATCAGCAAGTTTATAGCTCCACAAAGGAATGCTAGAGATAACGATATTGAAGAACCATACCATACAGCATCGAATGTTGAAGCACCATTTCTATCAGTACCGAGTATCCATTTAAGGAATCCACCCTCTCCCTTAAAATACTGTAATGCTGCTGAAGGAGTTAAATGGTGCGTTTCACTAATATTAACATTTACATATGGCATATTTTCAGTTTCATAATGAATAACGCTTGGATAAATATATGCAAAGATAAATATTGCTACAAGAAGAACTAATACAATAATATTAATCTTCTTCTTGAAGAATACTCTAAAAACACTTGCCCAATACGAATAACGTGGAGCAGTAATTTTTTCAACATCAACTGATGAGTTTTCGACTCTTTTAAAAAGTTCGGATTCAGGTATGTTTAAATATGAA
>ONMY01000128.1 GCA_900318975.1 uncultured Bacillota bacterium
AAAGCCTGAACTATATGAAGATCTCGGAGAAATGCCGGCTGTATTGAAGCTGTAATTTGCCGGTAATGAAATCGGAGTTTGTAGGGGTATGCAAAAGTTAACAATTTAACGATTACTTAACTTTTTAACGATTGCCCCAATAAATTAAGGTTTACTTAACTTTTTTAGACTGCTTCCTAGATTGCACTAAGTTATGATGCTGCACCGTATTCAAGTACCTATGGGCCGTAATAGATAGCCGTACGCAAGATTAAGGCAATTAATCAGGTTTGACTCCAACCCAGATAAATGGAGTCTTTTTTTACCACGAAAGGGTGTTTCAAGAGTGTTTTACTTTTTTGCTAGGGTGTTTCAAAATTTAATGGGTGTTTCATTTGTATTATTATAGTTGTGCTTATACAGATATGTTAAGCGAAATTACGGCAGAATTTGTCGTAATTTTTTATATGCCATACAAGTAACCATACAAGTAACTTGATTTTTCCCACCAAAAGTGATATAATTGGTGCGCAAGCAATAAGGATGGTGAGAAAAATGAAGAAATTTAACTACTCAAACTTAAAAAATAAAACTTGGGATATCAAGATAATTAATTATTTGACTCAAATCCATGAAGAAAAAGGTAAACAACAATTGTTTTTAAAACAAAAGCCTGAAGAATTAGAAAAATTAGTTATTATTGCAAAAATACAAAGTACTGAATCATCTAATGAAATTGAGGGTATTAGGACAACTAATACTAGACTAAAACAATTAGTGAATGAAAAAACAGCTCCTAAAAATAGAGCTGAAGAAGAAATTGCAGGATATAGAGATGCACTAAACATTGTACATGAAAATTTTGATTCGATACCTATTACCTCTAATTCTATTCTTCAATTACATAAAGTATTGTTATCTCATACATCAACTTCATATGGTGGAAAATATAAGAATGTCCAAAATTATATTAGTGCAACTAATGAAAATGGAAAATCTTATACTTTATTCACTCCATTATCACCATTTGAAACACCAATCGCAATGCAAGAATTATGCGATGAATACAATAGAGCTCTTGGTGAAGGAGTAGTAGATCCACTTATTTTAATTCCGCTGTTCATTCATGACTTTTTATGTATCCACCCTTTTATTGATGGAAACGGAAGAATGTCTAGATTATTAACGACACTGCTTCTATATCGTTCTGGTTATTATGTAGGAAAGTATATATCACTTGAAGCTAAGATAGCTAAGAATAAAGATTTATATTATGATACATTATATGATTCTCAAATTGGATGGCACGAAAATGAAGATGACGCTACTCCATTTATTAAATATTTGTTAAGTACAATTGTTAGTGCATATAATGATTTTGAAGAAAGAGTAGAATTAGTGTCAGACAAGAAGTCTAGTATTGAAGTGGTAAGAATGGCAGTTAATTCTAAACTGGGAAAATTCACAAAGAGGGATATACTAGAACTAGTGCCTTCATTATCATCAACTAGTATTGAAAGAAGTTTAAAAGAATTATGTGATTCAGGCGAAATAAGAAAAGAAGGCGTTGGTAAGTCAACATATTATGTTGGATTAAAATAACATTCTTAACTTGGCTTTGTATCAAACCTGTTTTTAAAAACTTTTGTTGTATAAAATATGCATATCATACTAAAAATCTTAATTATAAAAACGGGTCAGTTTAGTTTAAAAATATGGGTCAGTTATATTGACAAATAGAAGTAAAACAAAAAAATATTTTGTGTTGCAGATATGTTGCACTAAATATTGTATAATATAACTGTATATATTATATAAGGAGAATTAAATGAAAGTATATTCAAAATTAGATGACAATAAAATCACAATTTATATTGAAGGAAGTATTGATACAACAACATCTTCTGAATTACATGATGAATTATCAAAATTACAAATCGAAAGTTTAAAAGATGTTGAACTAGATTTTTCTAAAACGCATTATGTTTCTTCATCAGGTCTAAGAGAATTACTCATCCTTCAAAAAAGATTTAAACAAGGAAAAATTAAAATTATAAATGCAAATTCGAATATACTTGAAATATTAACTATTACAGGATTCACTAATATATTTGATGTTGCTGTAGAATCATCTAATGAAGTAGATTTTTCGGTATACTCATTCAAAGAATTCTTATTTAAGAAAGTTGAAAAACATAGTAATGAAACAATCCTAAACGATACATTTATGGATTGGAGTTGGAGCGATTTAGATAAAGCATCAGATATCATCGCAGAAGAACTCATTAATCTTGGCGCAAAAAAAGGATCTCACATTGCAATATGTGGAGGCAATAGTTTAAACTGGATTGCGACTTTTTATGCTATCCAAAAAATAGGTGGCTTAGCTATTTTAGTTAATCCACTTCTTAAAGAAAGCGAAATATGTTTCTTATCTCATGCTGGTGATATTGAAATATTCTGTCATGGAATTGGGCCTTGGCTAAAAGGAGATTATGTTTCTTTCTTTAAAGAAATCACAAACCCAGAAAAATCACAAATCAAAAATTTATATGATATTACAAAGCCAATTGATATCAAAAATAAACAAGTATCACCACTTGTAAGAAACTTCCTATCTTCAATTGAAGTTAGAAATGATGATCCATGTGTTATGATTTTTACATCTGGTTCAACAGGAGTTCCAAAAGGTGTACTACTATCATCTTACAATATGCTTACAGCAGCCAAATGCGGAAAAGAAGTAATGGATTTACACGATAAGGATATAATGTGTTTAGTTTTACCACTATTCCATATATTTGGTCTTGTTGCATCGCTAACTATGGCTTTACTATGCAATACTAAAGTTGTGATAGCACCACGTGTTAAACCAGATGTAATAATTGAATTAACTGAAAAATATAAATGTACAACAATCATGTCTGTTCCAACACTATTAATTGGAATTGCCACAAGTCCAGAATACTCAGTTGAAAAGATTGAATCTTTACGTTTCTTAGGCATTGGTGGAGCACCAATATCAGAAACACAAATGTTATTCCTCCAAAAACAATTCCCTAATGCATCATTCGGTATTGTTTATGGTTTAAGTGAAATGAGCCCTGTTTCAGTAACTAAAAAGAACGATACACTTGAACATGTTACAAAAACAGTTGGAAAACCAATTGATCTAATCAAAGTACAAATTCAAGATGTTGAAACAAAGATGGAATGTGAAAAAGGCCAAGTAGGAGAAATCATAATAAAAGGTGAATTCCTAATGTCTGGCTATTATAAAACTCCAATTGAAAAACAAGATTTTGATAGTGATGGTTGGTTCCACACAGGAGACCTAGGATACATAGATGAAGATGGTTATATTCATTTTGCAGGAAGAAAGAAAGAATTAATCATTCGTGGTGGAGAAAATATCTTCCCAGGTGAAATCCAAAACCTTGCAAGTGCTTATAAAGATGTATTTGCAGTGCAAATTATAGGACTTCCAGATGACTATTATGGAGAAATAGTAGGATGTGCCCTAGTTCTCAAACCAAATGTTACTTTTAACGAAGAAGAATTTAAGGATTATTTAAAAGGACATCTAGCTCCACACAAAATACCTTCTTGCATATTTACATATGATACTTTCCCATTATTAGCTAATGGAAAAGTTGATGTACTTACATTAAAGAAAGATATGACATCGAGGATTAAATAATGGAAGAAACAGTAAAAAGTGAAGTAAAACAAGAAAATCAAATATCTGAAGTTACTAACAAAAAGCCAAGAATGATTGAACAAGATATTGCAAAAGGAATTGGCATTCTCCTTGTTTTAGCATTACATACATTAACGCTTAATCGTAATATTTATAATGCTCTTGGTGGAGTTTTTGGTTTTATCATGCCATTTTTCTTCTTTATGGCTGGATATAATCATCGTCCATATCGTTATACTTATAAAGAAATACTTAAAAAAAGAGTTAAACAAATAGTAATACCATTCTTTACATATTCAATCTCGATTCTCATTCTAGGTGCAATCTATTATATGATTGCGAAAGATTACACAATAAAAGATGTATTAATGACTTATTTGAATTTATTACTTCATAAATCTTTTTGTAGATTTGTAGGCATTGAAGTGATAACTGGTGGGCTTAGTAGCGTTATAATGTCATTCTGGTTTGTTCAATTATTGTTTGTAGCAACTTTAATCTTTTATGCAGTAGTTGACTATGCCCTTGAAAAAGCATCTAGGTTAATATCAATCATAGCTGGTTTGTTAATCATTTCAATGATATTCGCTCACTTCAATATATTTTTACCATTCTATTTAGCTGAAGCACCTGGAATTACAGCTATTATGCTTACTGGTGCACTATTTGGTCAAAAGGAACTTTTAAGCAACAAGACAAAATTATCATTTATCATTATAAATAGTGTGGTTGCATATGCTCTATTTGTAATTCTTGCACTTTTATTTAAAGGTTCAGGCTTTATTGCTGGTGGAATGCTTTGGGATAGTAGAACTCATGAATGGGGTGTATTATTAAGTTTTGTTTTTGCAATACTTGGTACTTATCCTTTCGTTCATGTATGTAGATTGCTCACCCATACAGGAATTGTCTCTAAAGCATTAGTATGGTGCGGAAATAAATCAATGTATCTATTATTCATCCATGGAATTGTTCAATTATATGTATGTGTTGCATTAAATATGGAACCATTCAGAATGTCAATTTTCTCAGACGTAAATGATTTTAGAACTCTATATGTTTTTGCAATAGAAATAGCGGTTTCTGTATTAATAATAATGCTTATAGAGGCTATTAAAAAAGCGAGAACGAAAAATAAAACAAATCAATAAATATCATTAAAAGCCCTTGCTGGGCTTTTTTTGTTGGTGTATATTTTAAATAGTTTCAAATATTTCTAGATTTAATCTAGAATTATTTTATTACTTATTTTATAATTAATAGTAGAAATAATTTTCAAGTATTGAAAGGAATTAATATTTATGAATGATTATTTATTATTTATTATTCTAGGCATTTGTTTAATTGCCGTCCTTTTTGTAGTATTTAATTATATTAAGATTAAATTACTACCCGAAGGAAATGAAAAGATGGTAAAGATGAGCGCTATTATTAGAAGTGGCGCAAATGTCTTTATCAAAAAAGAATTCACAACCATTGGAATAGTAATCGCTATTCTTGCTGTGCTATTTACTCTCTTTATTGAAAAATTCAGTGGTATCACATATCTATTTGGTGCACTAATGTCATCAATAGTATGTATACTCGGTATGAAGAGTGCAACATATGCGAATGTTAGAACTGCAAATGTTGCGAAAGAAACTATGTCAGTTGGAAAAACCGTACAAGTTGCTCTTAAGGGTGGATCTATTAGTGGTCTTTCTGTTCAAGCATTAGGATTATTTGGATTAATCCTAATTGTACTAATATCTGGTGTTGGACCACAATCTACTGATACACTTGGAATCGCTCTTCAAGGGCTAAAATCATATGAAGGTAATGGCCTATTTAATATAGCTGCACTCCTTACAAATGCATCTGTCATGAGAATTACAACTTATTCACTTGGTTGTTCAACAGTTGCGATGTTTAACAGAGTTGCTGGTGGAAACTATACTAAAGCTGCCGATATTTCTGCAGATATCCTTGGCAAGATTAGAAATGATCTTCCAGAAGATGATAGCCGTGTACCAAATGTAATCGCTGACTTTATCGGAGATAATGTCAACGATATTGCTGGTAACTGTAGTGATCTACTTGAAAGTTTTGTTGCAACTATTTCTGCATCAATCGTTATTGCAATTGGACTTCTTTCAAATAATGCAATGACAGAAGAACTTTTTAAATCATCATATCTATTCCCGCTTCTATTTGCTGGTGCAGGACTATTAAGTTGTATCCTTGGTTTACTCTTTGTACAACTTAAGAAGATGGGTGATGATCCATCAAAAGAATTAAATCTTGCAACATATATCTCTGCAGGATTAACATTAGTTCTTAGTGGTGTCCTTTGTTTCCTCTCATTTAGAAATCCTGATTTTGATTTAACAGCTTTAGGATTTAAAAT
>ONMY01000129.1 GCA_900318975.1 uncultured Bacillota bacterium
AACTCCAACTGTTAAAATTCCTTTTCTTTTAGCAATATCTGCTATTACAGGAATAGCTCCAGTTCCAGTTCCGCCTCCCATGCCTGCTGTTACGAATAATAAGTCAGCTCCATCTATCGCTTTTTCTAATTCTGCTTCGCTCTCTCTTGCGGCCTTTTCCCCTACTTCAGGATCTGCTCCAGCGCCTAAACCTTTTGTAAGCTCAACGCCTAATTGAATTGTCTTGCATTTTGAAGAATCAACTCTTGATAATATTCCTTTTTCAGTGTTTGCAATAATGTACTCAACTCCTGTTATGCCTGAATTCATCATAGCTATAACGGCGTTGTTGCCACCTCCACCAACTCCTAAAACCTTTATCTTTAGTGCCTTTATTGGTTGTACTATTTCTTGCAATGCTTCGGCTCCTCTCGTAAAAAATCTCTGTATGTGTTATATAACATTTCCAACGATTTTTCAAGAGTTTTGTAACAATTTTGTAATATTTTTACATCTATGCTAGTTGCAGTCTTAATTTGTTTGCAAGATTAGCTATAAATTGAGCGTTAGAAGGTCTATTACTACCGTTTATATTAACTGTACCATATAAAGCTTCTTCCATTCTGTTACTGTTTCTATTCCACGTTGATCCAATTGCATGTCTAATAGCGCGCTCTACTCTATATGGCGTAGTCGCATATTTTATTGCAATTAAAGGATATATACTCTTTGTTAGTGCATATTCCTCTTTGTTTTCTTTTAATATTATGTGTATGGCTGCTCTTATATAATTATAGCCTTTAATATTAGCTGGAATTCCTAATGAATTAACACTTTGAGTAATTAAGATATCAAGATTTTTGTCCTCATTAGGCTTATTAGGCCTTGGTAAGTTTTCTCTTGAAGTTATTGAAAGACCTATCATCTCTTTTACTCTTCTTAATAATAATTTAATGTCGAATGGTTTTATAAAAAAGTAAGATGCTCCTTCTTCCATAACTTTTGTTATCATACTTTCTGAACTAAATGGTGAAATAACTATTATAACTGGTGGAATTTTGTAATTAACGCTTTTTATACTTTCCAGAATTGTTAAAGAATCTAAGTTAGGTAGAATAATGTTTAGAATTATAACGTCCGGTAAAAATTCTTTAACCGCTGAATAAACACCTTCTCCGTCTTGTACAATTCCAAGTGTTTCAAAATTATCATCTGAATTAAATTCTTTTCTTATTTTGTCAGCAAAAACTTCATCGAAGTCTCCAATTAAAACTTTATATTTATCATCCTTTTTATTCATTTTATACTCCTTTAACTTCAAAAATATCGTTTGTTTTTCGCGAAATCAAACAACTTATTATACCATATTTTGGTAATTTTATCAAGTAAGTGTTTCTTTTGAAGATAAATAGATGTGTTTAACTAAAAATAAAAGATATAAATATTAAAATTGTGTGAATAAATACTTCTTTTAATTATATATACTTTTGTACTTTATTCAAGCTTTTTATATTATATTTTCAAACTTTTACTCGACATCATATTTCATATACTCCTTGCAATTTACATTTTTCGACAGATTTCTATTTTATTTGTCTATAATCTTATAAAAATCCCTCTATTGAACTTTTGATAAAAAAGATGTACAATTGAATCACATTATTTAAAGGAGATCTTATGAACGACAAAATAACAATCGGATTATTTATAGATACATTTTTTCCAATGATTGATGGTGTAACTATGGTTGTAGATAACTATGCAAGACGCCTAACAAAGTATGCAAACGTAATAGTTTTTGCTCCATATATGCATGGCAAAAAATTTGATGATAAAACTCTTCCTTATAAGGTTGTTCGTTGCAAATCATTAAATGCACCCATTATTGATTATTCACTACCAATGCCTAAGTTTGATAGAAAATTTATTAAAGAGTTAAATTCATATCACTTAGATATAGTACATATACATTCACCATTTATGCTAGGAAGATGCGGTCTTCATTATGCAAAAAAATATAAGGTTCCATCTGTTGGAACAATGCATAGCCAATTTAAGCAAGACTTTTATAGAGCAACAAAAAGCAAAATTACTGCAAAGCAATTAACTGATTCTGTCATCAGAAAATATAATAGATGTACAGAATGTTGGGCTGTAAATAGTGCAGTAGCGGATATATTCTATAATGACTATGGCTATAAAACTATGCCTAAGGTTATGAATAATGCAACTGACATGTTGCCAGTAGAAGATGAACAAGAAGCTAGAAAATATATAAATACAAAACATGATTTAGATGATAAAGAGAAAGTATTCTTATTTGTTGGGAGAATAAATAAATTAAAAAACATATTCTTTATCGCTGATGTTATAAAAACAATCAAAGAGAAAAATCCTGATTTCAAATTCAAAATGCTATTCGTGGGAACAGGCCAAGATGAAGACGAATTAAAAGAATGGATTAAAGAAAATAATATGCAAGATAGCATAATCATGTGTGGTAAGGTGTCAGATAGAGATGTATTAGCTATGTACTTTGCAAGAGCTGATTTATTCTTATTCCCTTCTTTATATGATGCATCTTCTATCGTTCAAATAGAAGCTGCCTCACAAAAAACACCAACACTATTTCTAAAAGGTGC
>ONMY01000131.1 GCA_900318975.1 uncultured Bacillota bacterium
CGCAGCTAAAAAAGCACGTGAAAACGTTCAAAGAAAAGGCCCACTAGACACTCTTGGTCTTGCATCAAAGCTTAGAGATTGTAGAAGCAAAGACCCAACTCTATCAGAAGTATTTATAGTCGAGGGTGATTCTGCGGGCGGATCAGCTGTACAAGGACGTGATGCAGAATATCAAGCAATCCTTCCTTTAAGAGGTAAAGTATTAAATGTTGAAAAGGCAAGAATGGACAAGATCCTTGCAAATAGAGAACTCGTATCTATGATTCAAGCGTTTGGTGCTGGAATGGATGATGATTTCGATGTTACTAAACTCAGATACCACAAAGTTGTTATTATGACCGATGCCGATGTCGATGGAGCGCACATTAGAACACTCCTTCTTACATTCTTCTATCGTCATATGAAACCTTTAATCACAAATGGTTATGTATATATAGCACAACCACCACTTTATAGAATCCAAACAGGAAAATCTATTCAATATGCTTATTCTGACGAAGAAAGAGATACCATCCTATCATCACTTACTTCAAAACCAACAATCCAAAGATATAAAGGTCTTGGTGAAATGGATGATACACAACTTTGGGATACAACATTAAACCCAGATAATAGAGTATTATTAAGAGTAAGTCTTAATGATGCTATAGAGGCAGACCAAACATTCTCAACTCTAATGGGTGAAGATGTTGAACCAAGACGTAATTTCATAAACGAAAATGCTGGTTACGTAAAAGACCTAGACTACTAAGAAAGGAGGAAATGAAAGATGTCAGATAAAAATGCAGTAAACGATGAAAAAAGATGGACAGAAATAAAAAATGTCCAAGATGTAGATTTAAATAGTTCAATGAGATCATCATTCCTCTCTTACGCAATGAGCGTAATAGTAGATAGAGCTCTTCCAGATGCAAGAGATGGTCTTAAACCAGTTCAAAGAAGAATATTATTTGATATGACAGAACTCGGTATGTCATATTCATCACAGTTTAAAAAGAGTGCTAGACTTGTCGGTGACGTTATGGGTAAATATCACCCACACGGTGACTCTGCAATCTATGAAGCAACAGTAAGAATGGCTCAACCATTCTCATATAGATATCCACTAGTTTATGGACATGGTAACTTCGGTTCAATCGATGGTGATGGCGCAGCAGCAATGCGTTACACAGAGTGTAAGATGATGAAAATCACCGAAGAAATGTTAAAAGATATCGATAAAAATACCGTTCCATTCCAAGATAACTATGATTCAACAGAACAAGAACCTCTCTATCTCCCATCAGCATTCCCAAATCTTTTATGTAATGGTGCTGTAGGTATTGCGGTTGGTATGGCAACAAACATTCCACCACATAACCTTGGAGAAGTTGTAGATGGATATCTTGCCTATATGGATAATAATGATATTTCAACAGAAGAATTAATGCAATACATCAAAGGTCCAGATTTCCCAACAGGAGGCATCGTTCTCGGTGTTCAAGGAATAAGAGACGCTTATGAAAATGGTCGTGGCCTTATTCAGGTTAGAGCTAAATGCGAAATCGTTGAACAAGATAACGGCAAGAAGCAAATCATTATTACAGAAATACCATATGCTGTAAATAAAACAGCTTTAATTGAAAGAATAGTTGAACTCGTAAAAGAAAAACCAGCTCCTGGTCAAGAGAAAAAAGTTGATGGTATTACAGATATCAGAGATGAATCTTCAAGAGGTAATATTAGAATCGTTATAGAACTTAGAAGAGATTCAGCTCCAGAAATCATCTTAAACAACCTCTTTAAATACACTCAACTTCAAACAAGTTTTTCAATTATAATGCTTGCCCTAGTTGATAATCAACCAGAACTATTAAGTCTTAAGAAAGCACTTGAAGTATATTATAAACACCAACTACAAGTATTATTAAATAAAACTCAATATAATCTAGATAAATCAATCGCAAGAAAGCACATCCTAGATGGCTATATTATTGCAATAGATAATGTTGATGAAATCATCAAAATTATTAGATCATCATATGATGATGCTGATCAAAAATTAATGGAAAGATTCAATTTATCAGCTGAACAAGCAAAAGCAATCTTAGCTTTACCACTTCGTCGTCTATCAGGTCTTGAATCAGATAAGATTAGAAGTGATCTTGCTGAAACAGTTAAAGAAATTGAAGAAGATGAAAAGATTTTATCAAGTTCAGAAGAACAACATAGAATCTTAAGAGAAGAAATAATAGCTGTAAAAGAAAAATATGGTGATGAAAGAAGAACTGAAATCGACTACTATTCAACAGCTGATATCGATAACGAAGATTTAATTCCAGTTCAAGACTCAATCGTTACTATCACAGAAACAGGTTATATCAAGAGAATGGATCCAGATGTATACCGCGCTCAAAACAGAGGTGGTAAAGGTAAGACTGGTATGAAAGTTCATGAAGATGATATGGTAAAGAAAGTTTTATTCACATCAACTCATGATTTCCTCCTATTCTTTACAAACCTTGGACGTGTATTTAAACTTAAAGCCTATAGAATTCCACAAAGTTCAAGAACATCTAAAGGAACTCCTATTGTAAATCTTCTATCTCTTCCAGAAGGAGAAACTCTAACTGCGATGATGAACATCTCAGATTTTGATAGAGAAGGCTATATCTTCTTTATCACAAATAAGGGTGTTGTAAAGAGAACTGCAATCTCTGACTTTAGAAACATCAATAAATCTGGTATTAGAGCATTAACTTTAAGAGAAGATGATCTATTACATAATGTTCTTCTAACAGAAGGACATAAAGATATAATTATTGCCGCATCTAATGGTAAAGCAATAAGATTCTCTGAAGAAGATGTAAGATGTATGGGAAGAAATGCAGCTGGTGTTCGTGGAATTGAACTAGAAGATGATGAATCTGTAATCGGTGCAACAGTTGCAGAAAGCGAAGATGAACAAATCCTAGTTCTTACAGAAAACGGATACGGTAAGAGAACATTCGTTAGTGAATATAGAAAACAATCAAGAGGTGGTAAAGGTGTTAAGACTATCAATATCACTGAAAAGAATGGTAAACTTACAAGACTTGAAGCCGTTACTGGTGATGAAGATCTCTTCGTTATTACCGATAGAGGTATGACAATTAGAACTCATATCGATGGAATAAGTATTCTATCTCGTGCAACACAAGGTGTTAGAATTATGAACCTTCTTGAAGGACACCATGTCGCAACTATGACAATCATTCCAAGGGATGATGAAGAAGAAGAAAGCGAAGATGTAGATCAAGAAGTAGTAGATAACACTCCTCAAGAACAAGTGGAAAACGAAAAACCAGAAGATGATAAAAGTGACGAATTATTTTAATTTGTGAGGTACATATATGTTAGATATTAAGTATATTAGAGAACATAAAGACGAAGTAATTAAAAGATTAAACACAAGACCCGGCGATTATACAAAACTAGTAGAAGATCTATATAACTATGATATAGAATATAGAAAAGCCATTGTTAACACAGAAACATTAAAAGCTAAATCTAATCAAACATCAAAATTAATAGGCGAATATAAAAGACAAGGTAAAGATACTAAAGAAATCTTTGATTCAATTGCAACATTAAAATCTGAAATTCAAGAATTAAATGATGAAATGCTTGATTTACAAAAGAAAATCAAAGATATTTTAGATATTCTTCCAAATTTACCTAAAGAAGATGTAGTAATTGGTAAAGATGAAACTGAAAATATGGTAATGAGAACAGTTGGTACACCAAGAAAATTTGATTTCACTCCAAAATCTCACTATGATATTGGTACAAACCTCGATATTTTAGATTTTGATAGAGCAGGAAAAATATCTGGTGCTAGATTTGTAATCTATAAAGGTCTTGGTGCAAGACTTGAAAGATCACTCATCGCTTTCATGATGGATCTTCATTCATCTCGTGGCTATACAGAATGTATGCCACCATATATGATCAA
>ONMY01000137.1 GCA_900318975.1 uncultured Bacillota bacterium
AGAAATGCAAGAATATATAAAGGCAAACAATATATATCTTGATGACGACGAAAAAGAAGTTTCTGATATATGGCATGGTCCAATTGCAGCAGACATATGTAAAAAACAATATGATTTTGACGACGAAATGTGTGATGCAATAAGATATCATTCTACGGCCAAAGCTAACATGAGCGACGTTGCAAAGGTTTTATTCTGTGCAGATAAAACAGATAAAACAAGAGACTATTCTGATGTAGAAGATTATAGAAATTTAGCGTTAAAAGACATCAATGAATGTACTTATGCAATCACAGAATGGTGGATGGAAGAGTACAAAAAAGAAAATAGAGAGCCTTTAAAGAATACTAAGGAGGCAAACATATTTTATAAAGAGCTATTAGGTAAATAAAATAGACTGTAAAAACTAAAGATTCCATATTGATAATTCACTAAAGATAAGATATAATAAGTTTCAAGTTGATATGGAGGAAGAGATGGTTTTCAAAGATTATTACAAGATACTGGGACTTCAATCAAACAAGGTAACTATGGACGAAATAAAAGTTGCCTACCGAGAAATGGCTAAGAAATATCATCCAGATATAGTAACTAGTCATGAAGAACATTCAGAAGAAATCTTTAAAGATATAAATGAAGCCTACAAGATCTTGTCTAACGAGAAGACTCGTAGAAGATATGATTTTTCTTGGAATAGAAACGTAGGCAGAAAACAAAATAAAAACAAATCACAAGAAAAGAAGTCTTTCAAGGAAATCTTGTTTGAGTTATTCTTTGGAGGAATCATTCATAAAAATATTGTAGAAGATCCGGCACCTGTATATGGCGAGGATGTTAATACTGAAATAAATGTTAGCATAAGCGAAGCTTATTTTGGAGCAAACAAGGTATTAAAATTCCGCAATGTTAAAGGAAAAGAAACGTCATTTTCTGTTAAAGTACCAGCAGGAGTACAAAATGGTGATAAGCTAAGGATTGTTGGTCAAGGTAAACAAGGAAAAAATGGCGGAAAGAACGGAGATTTGTTAGTCTTTATAAAGATTAAAGGTGATAATAGATTAAATTTAGTAGGAGCTGATTTAGTCTATGAGTTAGCACTAGAAACTTATGAAGCAGCATTAGGTTGCGAAAAAGAAATTGAGATTCTAGGTGAAAAGATTAAGATTATTATACCAGCATCTTCAAGTAGTGGAGATAGGTTAACAATTAAAGGTAAAGGATATAAGACTATGCATGGTACGCGAGGCAATTTATGTGTGCTAACAAAGATAGTTTTACCAAAGGAATTATCAGGCGATCAAATCAAACTTTATGAGAGCCTTAAAACCGTAAGTTAATCAAGTTTCTTGGTTGACATATTACCACATTTGTTGTATAATCGTTATGCTTACAAATGAGAAAAAGTGAGGTGTATATATGGCTGAAAGAGTAGTAGGCAAGCACTTTAGTATAACAGATCCACAAGGAGTAAACACTGTTATATATAGAGTGATAAGAACTTCAAAAGAATTAACAGAAAAGTATCCTAAGTATACGGTAGAGAGATTAGTTAGCACTGAGGAACTAAACAATGCCGGTAAAAAGAAGACATTTTTTGTTGATTTTCCAAAACCAGAAGGTGAGGATTTAGTTATTCTATCTTTTGGTAAAAATCGCGTTGTTGTAAACAAGGGCAAGTTAACAGATTCAAGACTAAGAATTTCAAAAGCACCATTGCCAGTTCAATTCAACACACTTTATTCGGAATTCCCAACAGAATTCAAGAATTTTAAATATACACCAAATTTACAAAGACAAATAACAATCATTGACCCTGAAACTGCAGAAGAAGTTAAGCCAAGCTTATACTTTGATCAAGCAACAAATGAAGTTAAGGGAAAATGCAAATTAAAACCATATAAATCATATTTTTCTTTTGAAATAAAAGATAAAAATAATTAGGAGGATTAACCTTGAGTAACGTGGATATACAAGACAGTCCAGAAATACGCATAAATGCATATTACGTGGATGACAAAGAGAAGGATTTAACAACTGTTAGAGCCACAAAATCTATTCTTGAAATAGACCAGAGAGAAGTTGCAGAAATACCAGTTCAAGATATGGTAGCTGATGTAGACAGACCTGGAGATATAGTTAGAGTATATATTGAAAATGGTGTTCCAATAGGACAAGTTAGAAAAATAAGCAAAGACAGAATAAGAAGAGCAGCATTAGAAAACAATAAAGAAGATATTGCACTAGCAAAGAATGAAGATATGTGGATTTCTGCACACTACCC
>ONMY01000138.1 GCA_900318975.1 uncultured Bacillota bacterium
CTTAAAGATCTAATTATCGCAAGAGAAGGTACATCACTTCTTGATATCACTAAAACAAATTATCCAACACTATATGCCCATGATAAAGTAGAAGATGTCATCAATGAAATTAAGGACATTGACCTAGATATCATCCCAGTTCTTGCAGAAAATGATACAATAATGGGCGTTATAACATCACAAGACATCATCGAAACTGTCGGTGAAGAATTAGCAGAAGACTACGTAAAATTCGCCGCTGTCGATGAAGAGGCTGATGTTGATGATACACTCCTTCAATCAGTAAAAAGAAGGGTTCCTTGGCTTGCGATGTTACTTGTCCTTGATATTCTAACATCTTCAGTGCTATCAGGATTTTCTCACATCTTTACTATCGTTCCAGCGCTAGTATTATTCCAATCTTGGATACTTGACTCAAGTGGTAATGCAGGAACGCAATCCCTCGCCTTAACTATTCGTGCTATCACAAATGATGATCTCACAAGAGCGACATTCATGAAGAGAATGGTTAAAGAATTACTCACAGGTTTACTAGATGGTCTTCTAGTTGGTGCAACTGGTTTCTTAATTTCATTCCTATTCTTAGTAATTACTAAGAACCCTGTAGTTGGTGATACTGTTGAAATTGGTAATCAATTAACCGCAGCTGGAATCGTTGGAATTGCACTACAGTGTGCTATCCCAATCACATCACTCGCTGGACTATTTATCCCAATCATCTTTAAAAAGATTCATATTGACCCTGCGGTTGCATCTGGCCCACTAATCACAACATTATCAGATATGTGTGGTGTTGCAATATACTATGCAATGGCAATGATTTTATTTAGTACATTACTATAAAGGAATAATATGCTTAGAGGGGACTTACATTTTCATTCTTTATATTCAGATGGTGAATTAACTCCAATTGAACTAGTAAAGAGACTAAAAGAAAAAAATATTGATATCGCATGTCTTACTGACCATGATACAATACTTGGATCAGAAGAATTTATTAAGGCATGTAGTAAAGAGGGAATAATGACATTCCCTTCTTTGGAATTATCTACATATATGAATGAAGAACCTATTCACGTTCTTGCGTATTTCAAATCTTTAGACTCTATACCATCTAAGTTTAGAGAACATCTAAACGATATGAAAATAAAAAGATATGAAAGAATGAAAGCCCTAGTTGATAACGTGAATAAAATATATGGTCTTGGTATTGATTTTAAAGATGTTGAAAAACTTCAACCTAATATGTTAGAACGTCCTCATCTTGCCAAAATAATTATGGAAAAGTGTGGATGTACTCAAAAAGAAGTATATGAAAAATATCTTGGAAACGATAATCCTGCCTTCATTCCATCGACAAGAATGTCTACAAAAGATGGTGTTGATTTAATACATGAGGCAGGCGGACTTGCGATACTAGCTCACCCATATCAATATAAAAAGAATAATCCACTAGATCTAATGGAATTTGGTCTTGATGGAATAGAAGTATATTATTTTCCTGCATCTCCTAAGGGATATAAGATATATAAAAAATATTGTGAAAAGCATAATTTAATTATTACTGGTGGATCAGATTTTCATAGAGAGCTCGATATGAAGCACGCATATATTGGCTCTGGAGAATTCACATCACCATTTATTGAAAAATTTATAGAGAAGGTTGAATCATTATGATTAGAAGAGCGAAAATGGAAGACATAGAATCATTAAATAACCTTCTTGGAGAAGTTTTATTAACACACCATAGTATTCGTCCAGACATCTTTAAAGATAAAGGCGCCAAATACAATAGAGATGAACTATTAAAATTACTAAATAATGATAGAAAGCCAATCTTTGTTTATGAGGATAATAATAAAGTCGTTGGACATCTATTCTTAGAAATAAGAGAATATGAAGCAAATGTAATTATTCCTTATAAATCTTTATTCATAGATGATTTATGTGTTCTTAAGGAATACAGAGGACAAGGAATTGGGAAAGAGCTTATGGAATATGCGTTTGAATACGCAAAAAGAATTGGTGCTAGAAACATAGAATTAAATGTTTGGAATAAAAACGATAGCGCAATTAAATTTTATGAAAGCCTTGGGCTCACAGTTCAAAAATATACATTAGAAAAGTCTATTTAAAATAAGACTTTTCTTTTTTATTATTTTTTAAGTATATTACTTCCCATAAAATCATTCAATATGATACAATTAAAGCATGGAAAAGGTAGTAAACGTTGTTGGTGCTGGTCTTGCTGGGTGTGAGGCAGCATATCAACTATCAAAAAGAGGAATAAAGGTTAAACTTTATGAGATGAAGAAAATAAAAAAGAGTCCAGCACATAAACTGGACACTTTTGCAGAACTCGTTTGCTCAAATTCCCTTAGATCATCAGATATAAAAAATGCAGTTGGCCTTATGAAAGAAGAATTAAGAATGATGGATTCATTAATTATTAGGGCTGCAGATAGTACTAAAGTTAGTGCTGGTGCTTCTCTTTCTGTAGATAGAACTCTTTTTAGTGAATATATCACAAATGAGATTAAGAATAACCCACTAATCGAAATAATTGATGAAGAAGTTACTAATATTCCACAAGGTCCAACAATCCTTGCATCAGGCCCACTTACATCAGAATCTCTATCAAATTCACTAAAGGAATTCACAGGAAGTGATTATCTTTATTTTTATGATGCGATTGCACCAGTAATCCTTAAAGATTCAATTGATTTTAATAAAGCATATTATAAATCTAGATGGGATAAAGGAGATGCTGATTATATCAACTGTCCATTCACAAAAGAAGAATACATAAACTGGTATAATGAACTAATAAAGCTTGAAAGCGTGGAAGCACATGATTTTGAAATAAAGGTATTTGAAGGATGTATGCCATTTGAAGAGATGGCAAAAAGAGGAATAGATACCTTAAGGTTTGGCCCAATGAAGCCTGTTGGACTTCATTATAATGGTATGAAACCATATGCCGTTGTACAACTAAGAGAAGACAACATCATAAAAACCATGTACAACATAGTAGGTTTTCAAACAAAGCTTAAATATGGAAGTCAAGACAAAATAATACGAATGATTCCAGGTCTTGAAAATGCTGAAATTATAAGACATGGTGAAATGCATAGAAACACATTTATTAATGCACCAAGCACCATCAATGAATATTATCAAACGAAAAAACGTGAAGATCTATTTATTGCAGGACAGTTATCAGGAGTTGAGGGATATGTTGAATCAACTGCATCAGGTCTTGTTGCTGGAATAAATATGGCAAGGTATTTAAATAATCTACCACTCATATCTTTCCCAAAGACAACTTCAATAGGGTCTCAAGCATATTATATTTCGCACGTAAGCGAAAATGATTTTGAACCAATGAATACAAATTTTGGCATTTTCCCACAACTTGATATTGTGACTAAAAAAGCTGATAGAAAAATGGCATATGTAGAGCGCGCACTCAAAGATTTAAAGGAATTCAAGAATGAGTCCAAGGAATAAAGAATATCTTGAAAGCTTTCTTTCATATCTTAGAAATGAAAGAAGGTATTCAGATAACACAGTAATTGCATATAAGAACGATATAGAGCACTTTATATCATTTTTAGACAGTGAAGATTTTGGTGATCTCGATGAGATATCAAATAAAATCGCTGAATTCTATCTAGGTAATTTAAGAGATGATTACACGCCTAAATCGATTCAAAGAAAGGTGTCTTCCCTTAAAACGATGTATAACTATTTTGTGAACAACAAGAAGATGGATTTCAATCCATTTAACGCTATTGTGCTTCCAAAGATAGAAAAGAGACTTCCAAAATTCATCTATGAAAATGAAATAAAAGAATTCTTCACATCAATAGATACAACGACAGAAAGAGGAAAGAGAGATAAATTAATATTTTTATTATTATATGGATCAGGACTTCGTGTTAGTGAACTCACTGATTTAAAACTTAAAGATTTAAATATCGATGATAGAGTAATTAGTGTTCATGGTAAGGGATCAAAAGATAGATTAGTACCTATAAACAAAGAAACCCAAGAGTTATTTAAAGTTTATCTTTTAAGCGCAAGACCAGTATTACTTTCAAAAAGTGATAATCTAGATAATGATAATGTGTTCTTAAACTTTAAAGGAACATCTCTAACATCTCGTGGAGTTAGAGATATCCTTGAAAGATTAATTAGAGAAACATCATCAACCTTAAGAGTATCTCCACACACATTTAGGCATTCATTCGCAACTCACCTCTTAAACAATGGAATGGATGTTAGAATGGTTCAAGAACTCCTCGGGCATTCTAACCTTTCAACAACCCAAATCTATACCAAGATATCTAAAGAAAGTCTTGTGAAGGAATATGAAAAAGCTTTTCCAAAAGGAGATAAAAAAGATGATTAAGATTATTTCTGTTGGAAAAATAAAAGAAAAATATTTGATAGATGGGATAGAAGAATATGCAAAAAGACTATCTAAATATACAAAACTTGAAATGATAGAATTAAAAGATATTCCAATTCCAAATAGTGCGTCCACCCTAGAAGAAGAAAAAATAAAGGTAGAAGAAGGAAAAGAAATCTTATCTAAGATAAAAGATGAATATGTCATTTCTCTTGATATAAAAGGAGAAATGCTTGATAGCATATCTTTTAGTAAAAAAATAGAAGATATTAATACAACAAAGAGTTCTAAGATAACGTTCGTTATAGGTGGGTCACTCGGACTTTCAGATGAAGTACTTAAAAGATCTGATTATCGATTGTCATTTTCACCAATGACATTTCCCCATCAGCTCTTTAAATTAATTCTCTTAGAACAAATCTATAGAGCATATAAAATACAAGCACATGAAATATATCATAAATAAAGGAGAAAATACTATGGTAAAAGAATTAAATGGAAGTTTTATTGAAGAAGTAAAGACTGGAGTAACATTCGTAGATTTTTATGCTGATTGGTGCACACCATGTAGAATGATGATGCCAGTAGTAGAAGAA
>ONMY01000173.1 GCA_900318975.1 uncultured Bacillota bacterium
AAGATTTGATTCACGAGGATTTATACTCTCACTTGTAGAAGAGATTTATGATGAGACTAAAGAAAATGTAGTTTTAGAAATAGAATATGATGGTACAAATTATAATGGCATGCAAAAACAATCCATTCTATTTGAATCTACAATTCAAGGTCAAATAGAACTAGCCCTAAAGAAGATGTTAAATAGGGATGTTAATACCATAATTTCATCAAGAACTGATGCAGGAGTTCACGCAAGAGGTAATACTATTCAGTTTGAATCTTTTGGAATAAGTCCTGATAGATATATCTATGCCCTAAATAATATCCTTCCAGATGATATTAGAATTAAGAATGCATATATTAAAAGTCAACTCTTTCATGTGAGATATGATGTCACTCAAAAATCATATGTGTATATCATCGATACATCAGAATTTTCAGTATTTAAAAAAGATTATGTCTACTACACAAAGATAAAAGATATAGATGAGCTTAAAAAAGAACTAAAATCAATTATTGGTACACATGATTTTGTATCATTCTGTAAGGGTGAAAACGATAATACTATCCGCACTATCTATGAAACCGATGTAATAGAAAATGGTACTGAATTAATACTATCATTTAGAGGAAATGGATTTCTTCACAATATGATTAGATTCATAGTTGGTGCCGCTCTTGATAGGGTTAACAATAATAAGCCATCTCTTCTTGAATTAATCGAGAAAAAGGATAAGAATTTAACTCCAAAACTAGCACCAGCATCAGGTCTTTATCTTACAAAAATAAAATATTAAGTTGCTTAATATTTCAAATCTATCTATTTTATGCAATAATAATGATATCAAATGGAGGTTTATATGCCAGGAAAATTCATAACATTCGAAGGAACTGATGGTTCTGGAAAGACATCAGTAATAAAAGAAGTTGAAAGATATCTCAAGATTCAAGGTTATAACGTTGTCACAACCCGTGAGCCAGGTGGAGTGTCTATCTCAGAACAAGTAAGAAACGTCATCCACGATGTTCAAAACACAGAAATGGATCCAGTGTGCGAGGCACTTCTTTATGCTGCATCAAGAAGACAACACCTAGTTCAAAAAGTAATTCCACTACTTAAAGAAGGCACAATCGTTATTTGTGATAGATATGTCGATTCATCACTCGCATATCAAGGATATGCTCGTGGAATAGGAATTGAAAAAGTTAAAGATCTAAATGAATTCGCAATCGATGGAATTTATCCTGATCTTACAATCTTCTTAGATGTTGATCCTAAGGTTGGAATTGAGAGAATCATGACTCATCAATTAAGCCACGAAGTAAATAGATTAGATAAAGAATCAATTAACTTCCATGAAAAAACTCATGAAGGATATCTTAAACTCGTTGAGATGTTCCCAGATAGAATCAAAAGAGTAAATGGAGAAAGAAGCATTAAAGAAGTAGCTTTTGATTGCTTCCAGTTAATCAAGGAAATATTATAAAAATAATGGACTATAGTTATCTAAAGAGCGAACAGCCAGTAGTATATCAAACACTAAAGAATATGATTGAAAAAGGGCATATTCCTCATGCCTTTGTTTTCTATGGTGATAAAAATACATCAAAAAAAGAAATGGCTACGCTTTTTATCAAGATGGTTTATGCAGATAGTCTAAATCTAGAAATCGATAGTGCACCAATTTTTAAAAGAATTGATGATGATTCTTGCACTAATATTAACTGGATTAAAAAAGATAAGAAGACTGCAATTTCAATCGAATCAGTCCAAGGATATATTAGAGAATCTAATGTTACTGCATTAGAAGAAGGACCAAAATTCTTTATCTTTGAAGAAGGAGATAGTCTAAACAATAGTTCATCTAATGCAATACTTAAGTTTGTAGAAGAACCAGTTGATAATGTCTTTATTATCTTCCTTGTTGAGAATTTATCAAGTCTACTTGATACAATTCTTTCAAGATGCATAATCTTAAACTTTAAACCATTAAATAAGGATGCAATTATAAATAAACTTGCGCAAAAGAAATACGATAAAGTGTTACTAAATATTATTAGTGAATACACTTTAAAAGAAAACGAAATAGAAGAAATAATAGCTGATGAAGACTATATGAGAGTATATAGTCTCATAAGTGATATGTTCATTGAAAAGTTTGAGAGAAGTGGTTCAATCATTCTTTATATCAATGAAAATTATAAATTAATCACTAAATCCCCTGAATTAACTGATTTTTTCTTATCTCTCTTAATTCTTTATATGATGGATATCTTTAATACGATGTTCAGTAAAGCATATGAACCACTATTTATTGAATCAAAAGAAAGAATTGGTAAAATATCAGTTCTCTATAAAAGAGCGGAATTTAGTGAATATATAAAAGAATTATTAAAC
>ONMY01000139.1 GCA_900318975.1 uncultured Bacillota bacterium
CTATCTTTTAATTCTCTCATAATTGGCTCATCAGCATCCTTACAGAATACTCCAGGCCAATTGGTTTTAGCATCCATTTCGCCTTTTGGAGTTACAAGTTGTTGGAATGGAAGATTATATCTTCTTCCAACTAGATAGTCATCTTGACCGAATGCTGGTGCAATATGGACAATACCTGTACCTTCTGTGAGTGTTACATAATCAGCACAAACAAGATAGTATCCAGTATCTTTAAAGTTTGAAAAATCCCAAAGAGGTTCATATTTTCTGTATTCTAAATCTTTTCCTTTATATCTTTCAAGAACTGTAACTTCTTTATCTCTAAATGTTTGTGAGATTAGGGCTTCAGCAAGAACGTATTTTACTCCTTCTGATTCAACTTTAGCATATACTTCATTTGGGTTTACACAAAGTGCAACGTTTGATGGAAGAGTCCATGGAGTTGTAGTCCAAGCAAGATAATAAAAATCATCATCTTTAGCTTTAAATTTTGCGATACATGATTTTTCTTTAACATCTTTATATCCCTGCGCAACTTCGTGAGATGCAAGAGGTGTACCACATCTTGGGCAGTATGGAACAATCTTATATCCTTTATAGAGAAGTCCTCTATCATAGATTTTCTTTAGTGCCCACCACTCTGATTCAATATAATCGTTGTGGAATGTGACATATGGGTTATCCATATCAGCCCAGAATCCTACTTTACGAGAGAATTCTTCCCACATACTTTCATATTTAAAGACAGAATGTTTACATTTTTCAATAAATGGAGCGATTCCGTATTTTTCGATTTGTTCCTTGCCTGAAAAACCAAGTTCTTTTTCTACTTCAAGTTCTACTGGAAGACCATGAGTATCCCAACCAGCTTTTCTTAAAACCTTATATCCCTTCATAGTTTTATATCTTGGGAATAGGTCTTTTATCGCTCTTGTGATAACGTGACCGATATGTGGTTTACCGTTAGCTGTTGGAGGACCATCAAAGAAAGTATAAACTGGACATCCTTCTCTTTCTTTAATTGATTCTTGGAAGATATTGTTTTCTTCCCAGAACTTTGATACTTTGTCTTCTCTTTCAGTAACTTTTAGTGTTGGATCGATTTTTTGATACATAAATTTACCTCACAAAAAATAACGTCCTCACCTTAAAACAAGATGAAGACGAAAAAACTTCATTTTACATACTTGATTTAAGCATACATCTTAATATGCCTTGACGATTACGGGTCAATTCCGGATCAAATTACTGTTAGTTCACCTGACCAGCTCAGGAGTGATTCCAAATATCCGACTCATAGGCAGACTTTCACCTTAAACTGCTCTCTTGTGCTACTTTTAGATATTCGCGCTCTCCGTCGGCGCTATTATATAGATATATAATACACCAATTATTTTAACTTATCAAGACCAAAGAAATATATAAGTTATTGATAGGGACATAAAAGTTAGACCTAATGAATAAAATATAAATGTAAAGGCATTAGATAATTTAATATTTTTTGGGTAGGTGTTAAAGATTACATCACCATATTTAAAGATTGAAGATAAAAAGATTAGTGATGACGCGACAGTTAAGAATGCGGCAATATGAATTCTTGTTGAACTATCGCTTATTGAGAAAAGAGCGGTTAATGGAAGCGATGCAAAAAGAGATATTATTAGTGCATAGATGAAAAATAATAATACTGTTTCTTTTGTCTCTTTTCTCTTTAGTAAATAGATAGATGTATAGAATACAATCGCATATATGCAGGCAATAATAACTGAAATAAATGAATAACTAAGATATATTACCATCACAATGAATGATAAAAGATAAAAAGCCATGCTTGAATATATTTCTATATATCTTAACTTATTTACATCGATTTCTTTAAACTTATTAATGTAAAGTAGTACTAAGTTTCTTATTGAATATAGGATAATTAATATCATCATAAGAATCCCATATAATATGTGATTCTCACCTATTCCCTCATAAGATACTAAAAATCCAACCAAAGACATGGTTATCAAAAGAACCATAAATACTGTTTTAGCTATATAGGAATATTTATTATATTTAGAATTATCAATATATGCCGTTACTATAATTGATAATACAGTGAGAATAAATAGAATGATGATTGGTGTTGGCATATGTCCTCCTAAATATCATATTTCTTTATTATCTCAACTGGAGTCTTCCTCATTAAGAATAGGATTGGGATAATACTTGATATGATGTTTATAAAATAGATTCCTATGATTCCAATTAGATATGTGATTAGGCCAGTAGATACAATATTAAATCCAAAGCCGTCTAAGCTGAATCTTGTGTTGTAATAAAGGATGATTAAATACGCAATTGAAAAACCAATGATAGATGTTTTAGTTGTGATTGCGAACATTTCACCAGAAAATATTGAAATCATATCGCCTCTTCTTGCGCCTATACTTCTCATGATTCCAATTTCTTTTATCTTTTGGAACATGCTTGATCTAATTAAGAGAATTAAATAGATAGTTATACCAATTGTCATAATTGAAAGAGAAATTATTCTTGTCGATTGATCACTAATTCTTTGGCTTATAAACGAACTTCTTGCGTTTTCCTGTGAATAGGTAACACTTGAATAACCAAGTCCTTCAACTATTTCTTTTATAGCTTCTCTATCAGATGTTTGAATATAACAACTCTCACTATAAGAATTGAATTTAGTTGGATCTACTAATTCAGTAAAATCATCACTGCTTAAAACTACAGCTTTAGATTTATCACTAATGATACCAACTATTCTATATTTCTTCATATCGTTTGTGTAGTAGTCGTAAGAATATGTTTTATTGATGTTTATTTCTTCACCGATTAAATCTTCATATTCAATGATACCATTACTCTTTGCACCACTTGAATCTATTAATATATCCGCAACAAAGTTTGAAATTAAGACATCATACTTCTCTTTTAAATCACTTCCAACACTAACCTTATAATTTAAGCTTGGAGTCTTTTTAGTTAAGAATGTGTTATTTACACTTGAAAAACCAAATGTAGATGATTGATAGAATTTAGAGAAGTTAGCACTTATATATGTGCCACCTTCTTGAAGAGATTCTATTCTATCATCATTTAATGAAAGATTATAGATTTCTTCAAATGTCTTATTATTAGTTTCATCTTTTAGAGTCGTTTGAACTTCAACTACATTATTTGGTGCAAATACATAATCAGATTCTTTAAAATCAAATATTGCAGAAAGATTTGTGATCATAAAGGCAAAGATAACTGCCGCAATAACAAGAGCACGTGATGCGAATCTACTATGCTTAATGAAGCTTTGTTCCTTAAAGCCATTTTTAATTGGTTTAAAGATTGAAGTAAATCCCTTCTTTTTCTTAGTATCATTTAGAGCATTATCAAAAGATTCAAATGAGAAATCTGATTTGAATTCTGCTTGCTTCTTATGGAATTCTTTTTCACTAGCATCTAATAATTTTATTTCACTATTATTATCGATATAGTGAATCTTGCCAGTTGATTTAGCTTTAATGTAGATTTCA
>ONMY01000141.1 GCA_900318975.1 uncultured Bacillota bacterium
GAATAATACATTTAATGGAATTCCACTTCCAACTATCTATGGCATAAAGGATAATGAGATAAAAACAATAAAAAAGTTTAATTATTCTAATTTTAAAAATCGTTTAGGTTAATACAAATGCCCGGCAAATGATATTGCTGGGCATCTTTTAAAAATCCCATATTTTAGTATATAATTGTATAGGAAATAGGGCTGTTTTCAAATATGAAACCAATAGTTGCGTAAATTCAAACTAGAATTGGTGGTGTGCAACCGAAAAGCTTTGGTAAATTGTAGGTGAGAACAGGAGGTAAGCGTTATGAATATCGAAATTGCAAACAGATTACAAAAATTAAGAAAAGAAAATGGATACTCTCAAGAAGAACTTGCAGATAAGCTTGGTATATCAAGACAAGCTGTATCTAAGTGGGAGAGAGCAGAGTCTTCACCTGATACAGATAATCTAATTGTTCTTGCTAGATTATATAATGTTTCATTGGATGACTTATTATATGACAATGAAACAGATCAAGAGATTAGAGATAGAGTTATTGATAAAGCAAGCGAAGAAGAAAAAGATTGTATATCACTAACAGATGACGAGGGTCAAACTCTAAAGATTAAGAATAATCATATCCAATGCTTTGATAAGGATGGAAAAGAAGTTAAGTTCAATAAAAAGCAAGCTGTATTGTTGAGTGCCATTGATGGTGCAGTTGCCATATTAACACTAATTGGATTCCTTGTTTGGGGATTAATGTTTGATGGATGGCATATTTGTTGGACTCTATGGGTGTTAATGCCAGCTGTTATGAGCGTGTTTGAAGTGATTATTAAGAAGCAATTATCTAAATTTGTATATCCATGTTTAGTAACATTTATTTATCTATTCTTGGGTATGGAATATGGTTTATGGCATCCTTATTGGTTCTTGTTTATAACAATTCCAGTCTACTATATAATCGCAGACCCAATAGATAAATATGTTTTAAAAACGAAAGATGAAGATGAAGAATAATATATAAAGTAGCAGGAAACCAATCCTGCTACTTTTTTGCCTTTTTTGCCTATAAAGTAGTTATTCTTATAATATGATATAATTATAATATGGGGGTGGGTTAATATGAAGAAGTCTTTTTATTTGTTACTAACGATAATTATTATATTATCTCTTAGCGTGTTCGTATTAACAGCATGTGGTGATAATGAAAATGATCAGCCAACAAAGAGTATCAATAATCTTACAATAAACTCCGCAGGTGGAGCTTATGTAATCACTAATGGATCAGTGAATATTCCTGTTGGGGCTGATGTGTCTTTTACAAGTAATGATTTATCTGTTACTGTAAATTACACAGATGGTACAAGTGAAATTGTAACTGATTTTTCTATTTATCAAAATGTTGACTTTACGGTGCCAGGAACTTATACAGTGACCATTACATATAAGGGTGTAGATGGAGTTTTAACAGTATATGTTTATTCTGAAGATGCACTCTTACCTGTTCTTCCTAATAATATGGACCAGAATTATAACACGATCAACTATGAATATGAATATAGCGGAAGCGAAGTAGATATTATTGCTAAGTTAGATGCGCTAATGCAAGAAGGTTCACTTTCTCAATTAATAATAGAAGGAAAAGTTTTAGTTACTGAAGATACTATATATTCAAGAATAAACAGAGATGCTGGCTATTATATAACAGAATTAAAAGCTGCTGATGGTTATGTATTTTCAGATGGTATGGATAGTAGATATTATTGGTGGAATATTACAAAGAAGGTAATTCCTATTCCTACAGCTCAAGGCAGCAAATCATTTACTTATGATGGCACAGAAAAGTCAATCCAAGTTGTAAGTGATTATAACGAAGTTATTACTTATGCTCAAAATGGCATGGATACAAGAAAGGGAATAGATGCTGGTGATTATACTTGCTACGCGGAAATTAAAGAGGATTATCAAAACAATTATACTTTTGCAAACAACTTAACTTTTGTACAAGTCGACACATTTACTATTGATAAGGCAGTACTTCCAGCCCCAGTTGTTACAAATGCGTTGTCATCGTCTATTGATGATAATGTAACATTGTATCATTTTGATTACACAGGAAATAATATTGCCTATACAACAAATTTAGACGACTATTCAGGAATAGTAGATATTGAAAACGTGACTATTCAAAACGTGTATTCATATGCATATTGGGTTCGAGTTACTGTGAATGATGCTTGCTGGTACAACTATAGATATGAAGATAATGTGAGTGTTGCATCAGAAAGATTGCTACATATAATGGTTGATCCAATTGATTATGTTATTCCTCAAGCATATTCATCAAATACTTGGGATATGGAAGGTGTATATGACTTTGGTTATGACTTTGATTATGCATTAGATTCAGACAAGATTGGTTTTACTAGCGCAACTCAAGCATGGCTTGAAGAAAGTGGAGTTTATGATCAAGAATCTCGACTAGAATATGCCGATACTGAAGGTTATGATTTTGCAGCTGGTGAATACCAAATCCATTATAATTTCTATCATAATAGCAACTACAAACCATTAGCGATAACTGCTAATGTTAGTGTAGCTAAACTAAGTTTAAATGCTAGTTATGATTGGGATAAAGATTATCACATATTTGAGGATAATCAAGATAAGTATATCGATATATATGGCGATTATTTTTACAATGGTCTAGCCCAAGTAAGGGAATTTAAATTCAGTTCTATCTGGGATCAATATGGAGATATAACGGTTAATACTTATTATGGTGCAACGCAAGGTAATTATGATATGCAAAACCCTGTTGTTAGCGCTATAAATGCAGGTTATTATAAAACAGTTGCAACTATTGGTTCTACTGATGCTAGTTTGCAATTCGTTGATTATGATACAGGTGATGTACTTACAGAAGTAGAAATTGAATGGCAAATTGAAAAAGCTAGGATGCATGTATTTGCATCTTCTCAAGGAACAACGGTAGATTATTATAATCATGGCTGTTATAGTTTCTATACAGGTGTTGCTAAAACATTGACATTCTCAAGTGCATACTTTGCTATTGAACGATATCATGGTAATAGCGTATTAGAAAGGGATTTTTCACATGAATATAATTGGACAGTATCAAATTATATTGATTTTGATTACAGCTTTGTGAATTATAAATATAATGGAAACGCATATGTAGAATCTGATGATATGACCTCTGTTGGTAGATATCAATCAATTATGAATGTTGCCTTAAAGAGCAATCTTGAAGATAACTATGAGATTGTAGAATATCCTATAGTTTATTGGGTAGTATTGGATACTACAATTGATGCAAGTGCTATGGTATGGATTAATGAAAATACTTACGAATATGGTTCAGGAGTTCCATATGTAGATAATATTCCAGAAGGCTTAGTAATCGCAAACAGTAGCGCTCCTCATGACGTAGGTAA
>ONMY01000170.1 GCA_900318975.1 uncultured Bacillota bacterium
AGATAATCTCACAGATACAGTTAACAAAGTAATGCTAAACAGTATCCGAGACGATAATGACCTAAAACAACGAGTACTAACCCTCGAAACTAAATCCGATACACAAGAAAAACTATTAAAAGAATATGAAAAAAAAGCACGTGACCAAAGAGAAGAAGACCGTGCAAAAACAACCCAATACATGGCAGTTATCGGAACTGTAATTGGAATTTTAAGCTTCATATTTGCTTATATACTTAAATAAATAAGAAATACTCTAAAAAGCATAACAATGCTATATTCTTAAGGAGTTGACAGAAACATGGCCTACAAAAAAATCGACTTAGTAGAACCAATCTACGAACTCCAAGAAGATGAAACAGAAAGACAACACTACTTCGTAGAACTATTTTATGATATAGATAATGACAATATAACTAAATTCATCAAATCATTCAAAGGACTAAAAAGAGGCCTAGAATGGTCATATAGTGGGTCTAAAAGAATACTTGAATTTAATCCTCCAAAAGAATCTACTTTTATAAAATGGGCTACTTGTTTACAAATCAAAAAAAGGAGAAGGGCTTATTGGAAAGATAAGTTCAAATCTGATAGAGAAGCAAGAAAAAAAAGAGGAGAAAAATTTTTACATTCATTCGTCGATGACCTTGAACAGGACCTTAAAGACAATAGGGAAATAGCTGACGAAATCCTAGACCATGATACATTATATCCTCACTTGAAAGCGAAAGGTAAAAATGAAATCAGTGCTGCTAATAATACCACTTGGAATATGTATAAAGAAGTCACTGGTGTTGAAGTAGCTACTGCTGATCAGAACATTAACTTAAATGTTGATGCCGATGTTAAGCAGGAAACTACCGCTAAGGTTAAATCTGAAAAATTAATAGAACTTCAAAAGCGAATGGAAAAGATGGATTATGACTAATTTTAATGAATGGGATTACCTCAATTATGAATTAACTATTCTTGACAATCCATTTATTGATTTTGAGTTATACGATAAACAATCATTTGTAGCTTTAACCAGTTGTCATAATCAAGACGGTATAAATGAGTTCTTGACGGGAGGTCCTGGTGGAGGGGGTAAAACAAAATTATTAGCTGCATTAGCTTTACAATTTGTAGAGTTCTCACAATATCGTTGTCTTGTTACCAGGAAAAATTATCGTGAGCTAATCGGTACTGGCAGTGTCTTTGATATTTTGAAAAATATCCCTGGAGTTAAATCAAGAGAATCTGGTTTGATTCGGATAGTATTTCCCAGTGGTGCAGAAATACACTTCAAGGCCTTTAATGATGAATCCCATAAGCAAGACGTAAAAGGTGAATCATATCACACTATCTTAAACGATGAAGCTAGTGAGTTATCTGAATCAGTATTAAGATTTTTATATCGTAGTCTCAGAAAAAAAGCTGATGACTGGATACCATTACGTTTTGGAAATGCAAGTAACCCGGGTGGAGAATCAACAGATTATCTTGTAAAGAAATATATTGATGGAAATTTACCATATATTGAAATGGGTTATAAAGATAATCCATATATTGATGATGAAACTTATGAGGACTCATTAAAAGAATTAGATTACATTGACCAGCAATATCAAATGTACGGTAACTGGAAATACAAACCAAGTGTTGGAGACCTATTGACACGTGCAGAAGGTGAAGCTCAATTAACCACATTAACCACTCCATTATACTATGAAATAATTGGTATTGATTTAGCGGGAAAAGGAAAAGACATGTTTGCAGTAGTCTGTTATGATTATCTTGCTAATGGCTTAGAGTACATTAAAGATTTCGATCAGACACAATCTCATAACCCTGAAAACTTATTACTAAATTTTATAATGAAACATAACCCTGACCGTTCAGCTCCACAAACAAGTTTAATAGTTATAGAACAGGAAGGTGGAGGAAGTCCAGAATATGCTAGAAAATATTTCCAAGATTTACTTCTTGAATATGGTTATACAATACCAGTAATACTTAAAAAACCATCAGGCAGTAAATACCAAAGAGCAAGACCATTAATGCATAGCATACGTTTTGGCAATACTAAACTAAATGAAAATTCTAATTATATTAATGATTTTATTGATGAAGGAATCCAACTGTCTCCAGACGGTGGGGGTAGAAGTCCAAACCTTGTAGATAGTGCAAGCTTAGCAAGAAACTATCTTCACACCGATATTTTGGGAAATCAAACAGACATTAGCGTTGGAACAAGAATAGGAGCATAAATATTTATGATTATACAAGGCCAACCAGTTGATAATGAA
>ONMY01000142.1 GCA_900318975.1 uncultured Bacillota bacterium
GCATCTGCCATAGATTCACAGAAATCTTTTTGTGATGCCATATGTTCCCATACAATATTTTGATCATCTGTTAAGCCAGCTGAATGTATTAATGATTTTCCTCTTGTTGATGCAATGCCTATTGATAGTTGCTTTAATGCTCCACCATATCCAGCACAAGGGTGACCCTTAAAGTGGGCAAGCACTACCATTGAATCGTAATTTTTTAAGTTTTTACCAACTAGGTTTGTTTTTAAGATATGGCCATTCTTTACTGGAAGTTCCATATCTGGTCCTTCGCTGTCCATTAAATCAAAATCAAAATATTTATCCCATTCATGTTCAGAGATTAGTCTTCTGTGGATATCTGTATAGTTTCTTGCGCCAGGATATGCGGTATTACATTCAACTACTGTACCACCAATCTTATCAATTGTTGGTTTCCAAAAATCTGGTCTTAGGAAGTTTTGATTTCCTTTTTCACCAGAGTGAAGTTTAATTGCGACATTTCCTTTAGGTTTAAAACCTAACATTTGATAAAGTTCTAATACTTTTTCTTTTGTGATTGTCTTTGTAAAAAATACTTTTGATTTTTCCATAGTCTTCTCCTTTAAAATGGGATATTTATATGCGCTTCTGTTGAATCTTTGAACTGTAAATCATATAGTTTTTTGTAAATACTATTTTCGTTTTTAATTAATTCTTCGTGTGTACCTTTTTCATCTATCTTTCCGTTTGAAATTACGATAATTTCATCGGCATTTTTGATTGTTGAGAGTCTATGAGCAACAACAAGGGTTGTTCTTCCTTTTGCGAGTTCATTTAAGGAATCTTGTATTAGCATTTCTGTCGTATTATCAAGCGCAGATGTTGCTTCATCTAATATTAATATTGGTGGGTTCTTTAAAAATACTCTTGCGATAGATAGCCTTTGTTTTTGTCCGCCAGAAAGTCTTACACCTCTTTCACCAATATCTGTATCCCAGGTATCTGGAAGAGAATTTATAAAATCTAGGATATTAGCTCTTCTTGCAGCAATCTCTATTTCTTCATCTGTTGCATCGAGTCTACCATATTTTATATTGTCTTTAATGGTTCCTGAGAATAAAAATACATCTTGTTGAACAATTCCTATATTTGATCTAAGCGATTCTCTTGTAAAGTCTGTAATAGGTGTTCCATCAATAGATATTGAACCACTTTCGTATTCATAAAACCTTGGAATTAGGTGGCATATGGTTGTCTTACCACCACCAGATGGTCCAACAAGGGCAATTGTTTTTCCTTTTTCTATTTTAAAAGATACACCATTTAGAATACCTTGTTTATCGTTGTATCTAAATGAAACATCGTTGAAATCGATTTCTCCTTTGAGGCCAGTGCATTCAATTGCACCATCATTATCAACCTCTTCTTCTTCATCCATTATTTCAATAAAACGTCTAAATCCTGTTGCACCACTTTGGTACTGTTCTGTAAATTGGATGAGTTGGTTGATTGGTGATATAAACATCGCAATCGATACAACAAATGTTGTATAATCAACAACGTCTATATATCCTTTATAGAGGAATATACCACCAGTGATTAAAATAATAACATTAAATAAATCTGTGATAAACTGACTTATTGAGAAGAAAGCTCCCATTGATTTAAAGAATACAGTTCTCGCTTTTATGAATTCTTGATTGCTTTCTTCAAATTTTTCTTTTTCTTTTTCACTATTAGTAAATGCTTTAGTAACTCTAATTCCTGTGATTGATGATTCAGTTCTTGCGTTTATTTTAGCCATTGCAACTTTAGATTTTTTTGAACCTTCTCTCATCTTTATTCTAAATTTTACTGATACTAAAAAACAAAGAGGTGCACTAACGAGTAATATTAGGGCAAGAACCCAGTTAATAGTTAAAAGATAGACAAATGAACAAATTAAGGTGAATCCAGCAATAAATATATTCTCAGGTCCGTGATGTGCGAGTTCTGAAATCTCAAATAGGTCATTTGTTAAACGAGACATGATTGTTCCTGTTTCTTCTTGATCAAAATATGAATATGGTAATCTTTGAAGTTTAGAAAACATATCACTTCTCATATCTGCCTGCATTCTAACGCCCATTAGATGACCATAATATTGAATAAAATATCTAAGGCCAAGTCTAAGGAAGTATGTTGCAAGAAGGGATACACCACCAATTATTATTAATTTAATGTTTTTATTTGGTATCCAATCATTTAACATATATCTTGTGACAATTGGATATACCATACCAATTACTGCAACCAAAAAGGACGCTATCATATCTAGCGTGAATATTAATTTATGTGGTTTGTAGTAACTAATAAACCTCTTTAACATGCTTATATTTTAACATTTAATGATGAAAAATCACATTATAAATGTGAATTTTATTACTATACATAAATACAAATTTGTTTATCTTTAATTAGGCTTGAATTTCTTCTTTCTTTGGTTCTAGTGATTCGTTGTCTTTTTTATTTAATACATAGATGTTAAATAAAATGTATAATCCAGCTAATACACCGAATACTACTGTGAAAATCCAAAAGAGCTTATCTTGGAAGATGCCACTTCCAAGTTTATTTACTAAAGTTCCACCAATATCAAATATTGTATGTATAACTACTATTAACCATATGTCTTTTGTTTTAGCCATGATTGTTGAGAATAAACCACCCATTAAGAATGTATATCCAACTTGAAGAAGTGTTGATGCGATAGATGCTCCTGAAAGTAGATTTAATAAATGACTTAGTGCAAATATAGTTGAAACTGTAAGTATTGTTAAGAATACTCTGTTCTTTGTGTTTTTAAAATAATCTTCTACTACTGTTCTAACAATTCCTTGAAAGAAAAAATCCTCAAGTATCGCAATTAAAATACAGTTAATTACTAGAAGTGGTATTAAATCAGCTCTTTCAAGAACTGCACTTCCACTAATAAGTGCACTAAATGGAAAGTTTGCAAAAGCAACTAAAAAACACGGAATCATCCAAAGAAGATTCTTTCCTAAATTACTAAAATCAGGTTTTAGTTTAGCAAATTTTCCATAAATAACTAAATATATAACAAAAGATGCAAGGATTAATCTTGATAAGAATTCTTTTAATAAAACATTCTTAACTTCATCTGCGACTAAAACAACTTGAGGAAGATCAAGGATGATTGTAGCTAGAGCCGCAAGCACTAAAAATACAATTAATATTATTTTACTCTTCTTCATTAGTTATAGTCTCCTTCTTTTGGTTAAAGACTGTATAGTAAAGAATTAGTAATATAACCCCACCAACTATCATTGCCATTGAGATTAATTGAGATGGAGAAAAGATTGTTGAACCTAATGAACCTCTTTCATCATCTCTAATAAATTCAATTAAGAATCTAAAAATTCCATATGAAATCATATAGATAGATACGGTATGTCTATTGTTTTTCTTTATTAGTAGATATGTTAAAACAGCACATAAAAGAAATAAGAAAATAGATTCAATTAATTGAGTAGGTATCCTTTTTTCAAGAACACCATGTACATACACACTTATTCCATACCATGCATCAGTGAGTTTTCCGTAACAGCACCCAGCAAATAGGCATCCAATTCTTCCAAAGGCATGTGCTAAAACAATCGCAGGTATTACAACAGATATAATTGTATTGTATTCTTTAATGTGTTCATCTGTCTTTAGAACAAATTTACCGCATAGGAAATATAATAGATGGAAAAACGCAAGCCCACCAATTAAACCACCGAGGAATGTTGAACCAGTGCTTGAAACCCATTCTCCTGTTTTAATAAATGAATAGAAGTCTTGTACAAGAATAGATGCAAGATATCCTACTACTACACCACCTATCGCTGTTATAACTGTTAAATTATGTAATTTTGAAGATACTTTAATTTTTTCAGAGACAAATCTAAAATAAACCATTGCAGCAACCACTCCAATGATTATCATCCAAAAATATAAATCTACACCTAAAAATCTAACTGTTGGAAACATATTCTTTTATCTCCGTATAAGACCTACAAATATATTTTATCATATATTTGCCTTTTATAATTTAATAATACCAAAGGATGTGATAAAATACGTATGTAAGTATAAAAAAGGAGTGTATGTATTTATGAAAAATGTATGGCATTCAATAAATAGAAATAGAGTTAAACCAGAAGACTTCTTAACAGTTGTTGAAATTAGAAAGGGCGAAAAGAAAAAATACGAACTAGATAAAGAAAGTGGACTAATTATTCTAGATAGAATTTTATATACATCTACACATTATCCAGCAAATTATGGTTTTATCCCAAAAACATATAGTGAAGATGGAGACCCATTAGACTGTTTAATTTTATGTAGTGAATCATTAGATCCACTAACTCTTGTTAGATGTTATCCTATTGGAGTTATAAAAATGCTTGATCAAGGAAAACTTGATGAAAAGATTATTGCAATACCTTTTGCAGATCCAATGTATAACACTTATCACGATATAAAAGATCTTCCAATTCATATCTTCCAAGAGATTGAACACTTCTTTAGTGTATATAAAACACTTGAGGGAAAGACTACAGTTGTTGATGAAGCAACTGGAAGAGATGAAGCTATAAAGGTTATTGCACACTGCATAGAACTCTACAAAGAAAAGTATCCTGAATATAGCAAATAATGATAAATACGTTGTAAAACGTATTTTTTAATTATACAATGTGATGGTTTTTTGAGTTTTTATAGGTTGTTTTGTGAAAGCTAAAGACAAATATTATTTTATTAAATATAATCGTATCATAAAGCGAGGTACAACTATGAAAAGAATCGTAATTCTATTATTATCATTTATTCTAACGTTAACTCTTGTTGGTTGTATAAACGAAAGCATTAGCACGACTACTAAAGATGAAAAGACTACTACTTCAACATTAAATGGGGATACTACAACAAGAGAACAAGACACAACAACATCTAATGATGATGTGACTACTATAGTAGATAATAACACTACTACAACTATTGAAAATCAAACTACAACTACTAAGGAAAACATCACAACTACAACTAATGATGATGTTACAACCACTACTTCTAATACTGATGATGGTGGTGGTGATAATCAGGATGAAGTAACTCTTGATGAAACAAAATTTACTATAAAATATGAATCCGGTACAGAAAACGCATACACAATTAGTGGTAATACAATTACATTTAGTAATATTACTGAAGCTAGCGTATATTCAATAACTGGTGAAATCAATGGAAACATTGTAATTGATGTTACTGATGATTATAAATTTGAATTAGATTTTAATGGTGTGATAATTAATTCAAGTGATAATCCACCAGTTGTAGTTGAAAGCGCAGATAAAGTTGAATTTTCATTTAAAAAAGACACAGTTAACTATATTAATGATTTAAGAGATGAAGTTACTGATGAAGATGGAATAAATTCAGCAATATATGCAAAATGTGATTTATCAATTAAAGGAAAAGGAACTTTAAATTTAGTATCAACAAATAATAAAGGTATTCATACAAAAGATGATTTAGAAATAAAGAATTTAACTCTAAATGTTGAATGCATGGATAATGCATTAAAAGGGAACGATAGTGTAACAATCGAAAGCGGAACATTAACCTTAATAAGCAAAAAAGGTGATGGTATTAAAACATCAAATTCAGATATATCTTCTAAAGGGAACCAAAGAGGTACAGTTACAATAACTGGTGGTAATATTACTATCTATGCTGCATGTGATGGAATAGATGCAGCATATGATGTAGTAATCAATGAGGATAATGCAACAGTTAATCTAAATGTCTTTACTGATAAATATTCTTCTTATTCCTTAGAAGTTACTGATGTAGCTGAAAGTTTCTATTACATTAGGTCTACTACAAACACTTCTTACTATTCAATTAAATATTTTAATAGTGATACTGATTATGTATATAAGAATGCTACTTATTATACTTCTAAAGAGGGTATGAGTGGAAGAAATCGTGTTACATA
>ONMY01000144.1 GCA_900318975.1 uncultured Bacillota bacterium
GCCGAAGAAAACATGGTTATTTTCTTTATATATGATATATATGCTTTAAAAGAGACATATCCAGATATGGCTAAATTTTCTTTTACTCAATTCCTTACTCGCTCATCAATCATCTCCAATAAAGATAGTTACCTTAAAAGAATGACTGAAAGACTTACTCAGTCTTTCGTTAATAATGCATTTGAAAATGCCTTTAATTATATCTTCTCTTTCAAATTAGAAGAATTAGAAATTCTTTTAATTGAACTAATAGAAGATTATATGATTTCTAATAAAATCATTGATTATGATGTTGAAAAATTAAACAAATATCTATTAAAAGAGGATCTCGGAAATGTCTTCATTTCTTCACTCAATATGAAGAAATTCTTATATGATGGAACTGTCAATGTCAACCATATCACCTATGATTTTTACGACATAGAAGTAAACATCATGGTTGAAATAATTTTAAGAATCAAAAACATACCTCATGAATTTATAAACACAACTTCTAAAGAATTACCAAAAGATGTTAAATATGATACAATCCTCTATTTCCCACCATATAAATATCCTCTTATTATGAATGAAATTCAAAAAAGAGAAAAATTATCACAATATGGTTCTGTATCATTTGAATATAGAATGATGTCTAAATACGTTACTCACCTTTCACCTAATGGTGATATGATTGTCTTCGTATCAACTGGTATTTTAAATAAGACCGCAGACCTCTACTACAAAAAGAGAATCATCGAAAAAGAGATGTTAAAGCTCATCATCGAACTTCCTCGTCTTCAAATCATTCCATTTCCTCTTTCTATGGCAGTCCTCGGAAATACCAAAGAAAAGGATGTAACTATATCTGATGCAAGAAAATTTGCCCAAAACATAAGACGTGGAATCAACTTCGATTCTGATAAAATCATTCGTGCTCTTTCTGGTCAAATTGAAGGTGCAGTTTCAATCATGGATTATGAATACATTAAAAAACATGATTATGACTTCACACCTCATAGATTTATAGAATCAATTCAGACAAACTTCATTAACCCAACTCCACTAAAAGATGTTACAGAATCTATTTTTAGAGGATTCCAAATCCCATCAGAACTATTAGATGAATGTGTTAGTGAAGAAAAAACAAAAATTAAACTTTTAACTCTTTCAGATATCGATGATGGATATGTCATTAAAGATTCTCTTCAATCTTTAAAATATGTCGATAGAAGAATGGAACATTATAAACTAAAAGATGGAGATTTAGTAATAAGCTGTAAGGGAAAAGCTTTCAAGACTGCAGTAATAAATATTCCATACAATGAAACATATATTTCAACTGGATCTATTATCGTAATTAGAGTAAAAGAAGATTTAATTGATTCAACATATCTTAAAGTCTTCCTAGATTCACTTGAAGGAATAGAAGCCCTCAAAAGCATTCAAACAGGTGCATCTATCCTATCACTTAATCCTACAAAACTTCAAAACGTTATAGTTCCACTTCCATCTCTTTCTCGTCAATCAACAATCGCATCATCTTATAAATATAAACTTCAAGAAATCCAAGAAGTAAGAGCTGCAGAAAAAGAGATGAGAGAAAAATTCGAAAAGAAATATAAGAATAGTTTCTTATCATTATTGGTGTAGCACTATGGAAGAAAGACTTCAAAAATACATTAGCGCATCAGGGCTAATGTCTAGAAGAGAAGCTGAAGATGCGATAAGAAATGGTGATGTCAAAGTTAATGGTAAAGTCATCACTGAACTAGGATTTAAAGTAAATGATGATGATATAGTCGAAGTAGACGGTGAAAAACTTAAGAGGCAAGAAAACAAAGTCTACTATATGTTAAATAAACCAACTGGATACATATCAACTACTAAAGATGATAAGGGAAGAAAAACAGTTCTATCACTAGTTAGTGGAATAGATGAAAGAGTATATCCTGTTGGAAGACTTGACTATGATACATCTGGTTTAATTCTTCTTACAAATGATTCAGCCTTTAAAAACTCAATTGAAAAACCAGAATATGAAATAGAAAAAGAATATCACGTTAAAATAGAAGGCTTACTTAGAAAAGAAGAATCAAAAAGAGTTGAAAGAGGAATCGATTTAGTAGATTATAAAACAAAACCTGCAAGAATATTAAACGTTGAATATAACGATTTAAAGACTGCGACAACTCTTGATATCATAATTAGAGAAGGAAAAAATAGGGAGATAAGAAATATCTTTTCAAGCATTAACCACAAAGTAAAATCCCTAAAAAGAATTAGAATCGGTAATCTTAGACTAGATATCGCTGAGGGAAAATATCGCCCTTTAAAGCCACACGAAGTAAAATTATTAAAATTACTTGCCCTCGGAAAAATTAAGAAGTAATCCATACTTTTTAATCCTTAATATAAAAAAAATAATAATTTTTTTAAATATTATGATATAATAACGACTTAGGAAGGTAAGTTATGAAGTACCAAGCAATCGCAATAGACGGACCTGCAGGAAGCGGAAAATCAACTGTCGCAAAAATAATCGCTAAAAACTTAGGTTTCACATACATAGACACAGGTGCTATGTATAGAGCTATAACCCTTAAAGCTTTAAATCTTAAGATTAAAGATTTAGCTGATGAAGCGAACTATGACTTCATAAAATCCACAACCCTTGATTTCGTCGATTCAAAAATGACAATGGATGGAATCGACGTATCAAAAGAGATCAGAACTGAAGAAATCGTTAAGAACGTATCTTTAGTATCATCACTAAAATACGTAAGAGTTGAACTAGTAGAACTTCAAAGACAAATGGCAAAAAGGGCTAATGTCGTAATGGATGGAAGAGATATTGGTACAAATGTTCTAACAGATGCTGATCTTAAAATATTCTTAACTGCCACAGTCGATGTAAGGGCAGAAAGGAGATATCTCGAACAAAAAGAAAAAGGAATAAGCGATATGACTTTTGAAGAAGTTAAAGCTGACCTAATTAGAAGAGATACCTATGATTCGACAAGAAAACATAATCCACTAAGAAAAGCTGAAGATGCAATCGAACTCGATACATCTGGCTTATCTATAGAAGAAGTAGTAAACAAAATAACGCATTTATTTAAGGAGCTTAAACATGAGTAATTTAAGAGTTGGTAACATCGTTACCGGAACAGTCATTGTAGTTGAGGATAACCTCGCATACATTGGCGTTGGAGGAAAATCTGAAGGTCGTATGTATTTGGAGTACTTTACATCTAATAAAGAGGTAAAGTCTTTAAAGGGCATTCTAAAGGAGGGAGATCAGATTAGAGTTCAAGTATCTAAAATTACTGATGGGCTAATTCTTCTTTCACGCCTTGAGATGGAAGAAAAAGAAAGAAGAGACAAAGTTGTTCGTAAAGTTATGAACAAGAAACCATTTACTGCAAAAGTAACTGGCAAAAACAAAAACAATGAATATCTACTAGACAAGGATGGAGTAAACGTAATCCTCCCAGAAAACTATGTAGACTTAGACCCAGAATTCGATAAAGATTCAATTATCGGTACTGAACAAAGGGTTGTATTTGTGAAGAGTGATACAGATGATAGAGGAAGAACAAGACTCATCGTTTCAAGAAAACAAATCCAATACAATGAAGAAAGAAAAGCTAAAGAAGAAGAATTCAATTCAATTAATGTTGGTGATGTACTAGAAGGTACAGTATCAAGAATCACTGAATTCGGTGCATTCATCCGTTTCAATAAGATTGAAGGACTTTGCCATCTATCTGAAATCTCTCATTATAGAACTAAAGATCCAAATGAATTCTTAACTGTTGGTCAAACTGTTAAAGTTAAAGTATTAAAGAAAGGTGAATCAAAGATTCACTTATCAATCAAAGCTTTAGAAAAGACTCCATGGGAATTATTCTGTGAAGCTCATAAAGTTGGTGATGTACTAAACTGTACAATCGTTAAGAAGAGTGATAAATATATGTTATGTTCTCCAGAAAGAGATATCATGGGTATTCTAAATCAAAGTGATTATTCATGGAATATCGATGATAACTTCGCTGGAACTGTTGAAGAAGGCGATAAAGTTGATCTTCAAATCACATATATGGATAAAGAAAAGAATAGAATGACTTTATCTAAGAAACATCTTGAATACAACCCATGGCAAGATGTTCATCTAAAGATGCATGAAATCGTAAGTGGTACAGTTGATAGATTCACAAACACTGGCGCAATCATCAAGGTTGGCAATGTTGAAGGTTTCCTCTCAAATAGAGATGCTAGTGAAACTGGAAAACCAGCTCAAGAAGTTTTAAAGATTGGTGATGTAGTAAATGCTGAGGTTATGGCAGTTAACCCACAAAGATGGTTACTCACTCTCTCAATCCGTTCAATTGAAGAAGCTAAGACAAGAGAATACGTTAATAAATATATTGATGAAAACGTATCATCTTCATCTTCAATCGAAGATTTACTAAAAGATAAAGAATAATAAATAAGAAAGGCCCTAAGGCCTTTTCTTATTCTATAGGAGAAATATTATATGCTTCCAGTAGTCGCAGTTGTCGGAAGACCAAACGTAGGAAAAAGCCAAATATTTAATAGAATAGTTGGAACTCGTCAATCAATAGTTGATGATTTTTATGGTCTTACAAGAGATAGAATCTATCAAGAAGCTGAATGGAATACAAGAAGATTTAAAATAATCGATACTGGTGGCATAGAAATCGAAAACACAACATTCCAAAAAGAAATCCAAGCCCAAGTAGAAATCGCCATTAAAGAAGCTCATGTCATCATCTTTGTCCTTGATATTAGAACTCCTATTTCTGATGATGATCTTAAAATATCTAAACTTTTAAGAGATTCTAAAAAACCAGTAGTAGTCGCTCTAAACAAAGCTGACAACCAAGATTTAATGATGAATATGTACGATTTCTATACTCTTGGATTTGATGAAATGTTTCCTGTTTCTGGAATACATTCTATTGGAATTGGTGATATGCTAGATGCAGTTATCTCTCATTTTCCAAAAGTAATAGATGATCCACTCAAAGACGATGATTCAATAAAAATCGCAATTATTGGAAGACCTAACGTTGGAAAATCATCTCTAACAAATGCCCTATTAAATAAAGAAAGAGTAATCGTATCAAACATGGAAGGCACTACCACAGATTCCATTGATACAACATTTATTAAAGATGATAAGAAATATACAATAATAGATACTGCCGGAATGCGAAAGAAAGGTAAGATCTTTGAATCTATTGAAAAATATAGTGTCTTAAGAGCGTATGAAGCAATAGAAAGAGCGAACATCTGCTTAATAGTAATTGATGCTGAGCGTGGTATCTTAGAAAACGATACTCATATCGCAGGATATGCAAAAGATGCTGGAAAAGGACTCATCCTAATAATCAATAAATGGGATTTAATCAAAAAAGATCAAAACACCATGAATGAATGGACAAAAAAGGTAAAAGATGAATTTAGATTCATAGACTATGCTCCAATAATCTTTGTATCATCTTTAACAAAACAAAGAGTATCTACAATCTTCCCAGTAATAGATACAGTATATGAAAACATCAATAAGCGCATTAAAACTGCCCTTATTAATGATTGCATAATTGATGCAGTACTCTTAAATGAACCAAAAGAATATAAAGGAGTACAACTCAAGATCTATTACACATCACAGGTTGCAGTTAACCCTCCAACATTCGTTCTTTTCGTAAATGATACTGAATGTATCCATTTCTCATATTATCGTTATTTAGAAAACAAAATCAGAGAATCCTTTGATTTTACAGGTACACCAATCAAATTAATTTTGAGAAAAAGAGAATAAGATATTGATTTTTACAACTTTTTTATTTATAATCAAGACAAAGCAAGGAGTTTTAATATGAACAAAGTAGAAATCGTAGCAAGTCTAGCAGAACGCACTGGTCTTACTAAACAAGAAGCAGAAAAAGCATTTGACAACTTATTTGATATTTTAATTGAATCTCTTGCAGAAGGAGAAAAAGTTGTCGTATCTGGATTTGGAACTTTTGAAGTTAAGGAGAGAAAGGCTCGTGAAGGCCATGATCCAAGAACTAAAGAAGTTATCCATATTCCACCAATCAAAGCTGCAACTTTTAAACCTGGAAAAGTTTTAAAAGAAAAAGTAAGATAACTATTAAATTAATATCAATATATCAAAACGTCATTTCAATATGACGTTTTGATTTTTATATTAAGATATCTTATTTTATTGACATATACTAATAAAATTAGTAAAATAAAAAAGTAATAAAAAGAAGTGAGGTAAAATTTTTATGCCAATTGAAGCTGGAGATTTCAAAACTGGACTAACAATACTTTTAGATGGTGAAATCTATCAAGTACTAGATTTCCTACATGTAAAACCTGGAAAAGGAGCTGCCTTCTTAAGAACTAAACTTAAAAACTTAAGAACTGGTGCTATTATGGAACAAAGTTTTAATACTACTACTAGATTTGATCAAGCTATTATTGAAAAGAGAGATTTACAATATTCATATAATGCTGATGGTTTTTACTTCTTCATGGATATGGAATCATTCGAAATGTATCAATTAAGCGATGAACAAGTAGGCTTTTCTAAAAACTTTATAGTAGATGGTCAAATTGTATCTGCAAAATTCTTCGAAGACGAAATCTTATCATTAGATTTACCAGAAAGAATGGCTCTTACAATCGTTGATACCACCGACCCTGTAAGTGGCGCATCTTCAAATGATACAAAAGAAGCGTGGACTGAAACTGGACTCATGGTAAGAGTTCCAATGTTCATTAAGAAGGGTGAAAAAATCCTTGTCTATACTTCTGATGGAAAATATTGGGGAAGAGCTTAACAAGCTCTTTTTTCATATCTATATCATGAATAAAGAGATAGAATTAAAGTATCTAGTTGATAGACTTCCAGATACATATGATAAATTAATATATATTGAACAAATATATTTTATAAAGAATGGAAAAGAAGATATGATTAATAGACTCTTTCCAGGTCTTGATTTAAATAAAATATCTACTTATAGAGTTAGAAAATTAATTGATGATAATAATAAATCATTTATTCTAACTTTAAAATCTAAAGCTGAGTCTTATACAAGGGATGAATATGAAACTCTAATAGATGAAGAAAGCTATAATATTCTAAAAGAAAAAGAAGAATCAAAGATAATAAAGAATAGATATATTAAAATATTCAATAATTACAAATTTGAATTCGATGAATATCTAAACTTAAAAGAAAAACTCTATACCCTAGAAGTTGAACTCGAATCTGAAGAAAATATCGACTCAATTACTCATGATATAGAATACATTCTATCATCAAATGGCTATACTTTTAAAAATGTAACATTTGATAATAGATACAAAAACAATAACTTAATTAAATATTTTGGCTAGAAAAGGAGGTAATAACTTTGACTGATTTTAATAAGAAAACCGTTCTCGTTACTGGTTCTGGAAGAGGAATTGGTGCCGCAATCGTAAGAGAACTCGCAAAAGTTGGATATAACTGTGTTATAAACTATCATACATCCGAAAAAGGTGCAATGCTTCTAAAAAAAGAAATAGAAGAAAAATATGGCGTCAAAGCTATTGCCATAAAAGCTGATGTATCGAATGAAGATGATGTCGATAATATGTTCAGTATTATCGAAAAAGAATTCGGTGGGATATCTTGCCTTGTGAATAATGCCGCTATAGATATTCCAAGAATCTTTGAATCAAAAAGAATAGTTGATTTCAAAAAAGTAATGGATGTAAATGTAATAGGTGCATATTTAGTATCTAAAAAGGCATCTCGTTATATGATTAAAAATAAATGGGGAAGAATTATTAATATCTCATCAACAAATGGTATTAATACTTACTATCCAATGTGCCTTGAATATGATGCATCTAAAGCTGCATTAATCTCCCTAACTCATAACCTTTCAGTTCAATTTGCACCACATATTACAGTAAACTCAATTGCCCCAGGCTTTATTGGAAGCGAAGCGGAACTTAAAGACTATGAAGAAGAATTCTTAAATGAAGAAATAAGTAAGATACTCGTTAGAAGAGTTGGAGATCCAAAAGAAGTTGCCTATCTTGTAAGATTCCTCTTAAGCGATGAAGCATCTTATATAAACAATTCAGTAATAAGAATTGATGGTGGACAATACGGGAGCTAAATAAAAAAATAATTACTTAGACCAAAAATCTAAGTAATTTTTTTGTTATTATTTAATCTTATTTTTAACTTTAGTTAATGCAAGCATAATACTTAACTTACCATATTCATATGTAAGACCACCTTGCATATAAAGTGTATATGGTTCTATTACTGGTGCGTCAGCTGAAAGTTCAATTGTGCTTCCCTGTGTAAAACATCCTGCAGCCATGACTTCTGGGTTTGGATATCCAGGCATAGGTGATGCCTCAATATATGCACCTGAATCGACAGGAGAAGATGCTTGAATTCCTCTTGCGAAATTTATTAAATTCTCTTTTGTTTTAAGACATACAGTTTGGATAATATCACATCTTTCATCATTATATCTTGGAGAAATATCATTAAATCCTAATTTTTCAAGCATATATGCTGCAAAAATTTGTGTCTTAAGTGCACTCTTTACAGCGCTTGGCGCCATAAACATTCCCTTTAATACACTGATATTCGTATTAAAGTTCGCACCAAGTTCTTTTCCTATTCCAGGAGATGTAAGTCTATCTGAAACCATCTTGATAAGATTCTCTTTTCCTGCAATGTATCCACCAGTTGATGCAATACCACCACCAAGGTTTTTCATAAGAGATCCAACAACTAAATCAGCACCTACGTGACCTGGTTCACTATCCTCCACAAGTTCTCCGTAACAGTTATCAACCAGTATTATTACATCTTTATTTACTTTTCTAATTTCAGTAATAATATTTTTAATCTTTAGAATTGATAAAGATAATCTATTAGAATATCCTCTTGATCTTTGAATAGCTATAACTTTAACATTCCCAAGTTTTACTCTCTCAATTATTTTATCTTTATCAAATTCATTATTTATTAAATCAATTTCTTCGTATTTTACGCCATATGCCTTTAAAGACTGAGTAGAATCTCCAATTATTCCAATCATCTCTCTAAGTGAATCATAAGGTGTACCAGAAATAGAAATAAGTGTATCACCATATTTAAGCATGCTTGAAAACGCAAGATATAAGGCATTTGTCCCACTCATAATCTGAGGTCTTACAAGCGCATCTTCACATCCAAGTACTTCACTGAATATTCTTTCAATCTTATCTCTTCCTGTATCAAAATTACCATATCCATTGATATCAGTAAAATCAGAATATTGAACATTATTCTTGATAAACGCAGAAATAACTCTATCAGAATTCTTAATACACGTATCATCAATTCTATTAAATATATCTTTTAAATCTCTTTCTGCATCTTTTGAAAGTGCTAAAATCTCTTTATCTATTTGGTTGATCATATTCTATCCCCCTTTAAAGATAGGATACTACATTTTTATGTTTAATTCATAAAAAAATATTTAAAAACCATAAAAAGAGTATAAAATAAAATAGTTAGTAATATAAAAAAGGAGAACTCTATGTGGCTACTTTTTGCGATTAGTACCTTCCTTATGTGGGGTATTGCTGATCTATTTTACAAAAAAGGAAATAATGAAGAAGAAAAATATAGTCATTTAAAGACCACCATTTTGGTTGGTTTTGTGATGGGTATAACCGCAATCATCACAATGCTTATTAAAGGAATTGATTATGATTTTAGAAATATCTTAATCTATTCTCCA
>ONMY01000146.1 GCA_900318975.1 uncultured Bacillota bacterium
GGAAGAATAAAATAACCATTCCACTTCTTAAAGTCCCAAGTTCCTTCTTTGTTAAACTTCTCCATAGAAGAAAAAACTAAGTTGTCATAATCTGTATGCATAATAGTGTCGTCTTTGTCAGCACCAATACCACCAACGCCTGTAGATATAAATTCATCATGATTAGGAATAACAGTTGTTCCTATATCTGATTTAAATACGTTCTTAACCCATAACCAGCCAACTTTATCTAGGTTTGATTCATAAACTGCGCAAAGTTTTTCGTTTAGAATATTAAATGCAACAAGGTCTTTTTCCTTTAATGCATCGTATTCAATAAATCCACCATCTAAGTTTACAAAAGCATCATTTTCTTTTGCATTGCAGAATTCTTTTAATTTGCTCCATTTTTGATTGTAAGAAGCATTTTCCCAATCTGCAGAAACTTCTGCTTGTTTTTCTGGTGCTAATTGGTTGTAGTTATAATCAACTATATATTCAACATATTTAGCGTCCAAGTCTTCTACAAGGACTTCGTTTTCATAAGTTACAAGAGCTCTAAAACCAGCAAACACAACAAAGAATACAACCATTGTTACGATTAATGGTATGCAAGATGAAAAGATATTAATCTTTTCATTACGTTGTAATTCAAATTGTTTTTGTTTTAAAAGATCTGGATTTCTTCCATATTGTCTTTCAAGTTTCTCTAGTTTTGGTTTTAAAGCAGCCATCTTCTTTTGTTGTTTGCGCATAGAAACTCTTTGCCAAACATCAAGAGGAGAAAGCACAAGCTTTAATAAAATACTAAAGACAACTACGGTCCATCCGAAGTTGCCAATACCATTATATAATAGCTCTAGTAGTTTTCCTATCCAGTTAGTTAAACTTGCCGATAGGATAGCATTTGTTATAAAAGCCATTTTGATTTTCCTCTAAAGTTATCTTTAACAGGGTCAAATCCACCTTTTTCAAAAGGATTACAATTTAAAATTCTCCAAAGTCCCCTAGGAATACCTCTTAAATAGCCATATTTCTCAATGGCTTGTCCCATATAAGCGGAGCAAGAAGGCGTATAAATGCAGGAATCTGGAAATAAAGGATTTAAGAAATTTTTATAATAAGCTAATAAAACCTTTCCGATGAACATTATTCTTCTTCCTTGTATAGTTCTGCCTTCTTTAGGGCCTCTATTAAAGACAATGTTATATTTTCGAAATCTAGATTCTCTATTCCTGGGCGAGCAATAACAACATAATTGTAATTGTCTACTACCTTAGGAATTAGAGAACGGAATGATTCCCTTAGTCTCCTTCTTGTTCTATTTCTAACAACAGCGTTGCCGATCTTCTTACTAACAACAAATCCTACATGAAGCGGATATTTTGAAGGAGTGTAGATAAGTATTAAGGCCTTGGTTTTTTTCGAATCGCCCTTCTTAAGAACATAATTAAAGACTTTTCGTCCACGAAGCCTATACTTTTTCTGCATAGTTAATTAGGCAGTAAGAACCTTTCTACCCTTAGCACGACGTCTCTTTAATACTCTTCTACCGTTTGCAGAAGCCATTCTCTTTCTGAATCCGTGTACCTTGCTGCGTGTTCTTTTCTTTGGTTGATAAGTTTGTTTCATTTTTATATCCTCACTTTTACGTTATGTCTATATTAAAATATTATAGCGAGAATAAGTATATATTAATATAAGAAATAGTGTCAAGCACTTTTATAACGAGAATAAGCCTAAAACACACGGAATAATAGAGGTAAAATCTCGCATTTTTGCAGTAAATTTGAGATAGAATTTTCAAAGTTTCTTGTGAAACTAAAAAACGCTCTTTTTAGAAAGATAATTTCTATATAGCGAGGTTTTTAGCCAAATTAATTCTTAAAATCGGTTTCTGATCAAGTGTGATTTTGGCACCTTTTGAAAATATTTATATATGGTTTCACGCTGTTTGTGGAACAATTTTAAAACGGACAAAATATTTCTATAATTATAATACCACGATATAGAGGATATGTCTATATAAATTTAAACAAATGTTTTGAAATATATTATAAAGAATGTAGCTTTGCATAAATCTGGCATATAAAAAAGATCTTTTGGTAAATGAAAACAGGAGCCGTGAGATAGGGCTCCTGCTCTCTATAGGATTTTTTAGTTCTACCATATATATTTTTGATAGTTTGTTTTTAAGGCATCTTTGTTTTGCAATTATATATTACCATAAATAAACCGTATTGTCAACACTAATTTTAAAAAATTTTTTGCTATGTGTCGATTAACGGCGAAAAATAAAAATTGTTACACCAAAAAGTCCATATAAAATTAGTATGAAAATCTTGCAAAAATTAGCGATTTTCGCTCGCGCTCACGCGCGTACGTGTGCGCCGCGCATGAGTAATATATGCAGTAAAAATAAGATCCAGCTGTTATGTTGCTTAATAGCTTTAGTTGTAAAAGTGCTGTTGGTTATTCAATCTAGGTAATAGATAAAAACAATAGTCTAACAGTGTTGGGAATGTTTGGTTATATTAAATGGTGTTCTGCAGGTATTTCTGAAATAATAGGTTTTAAATATGATTATAAATATTGCAGATTCTTTGACAGTGTTTTAAATCCTTCTCAGAAATTGTTTTTTACGATTTCAAGAATTGCGGTAAAGAAGAGGTGAACTCTTTGTTCTAAAATAAAATGTTTATTATCTGTATAAGATGATTAGATAATATCCAGTACGCTTTGCAAAAGCATATGCATCTGTTTTTGATTTCAGCTACAGCTATTTGGATCGTTTGAAAAACGTGTAAGAGTATAGTTGTTTTGCATGTAAAGAATCGAAGCGTTCTCGTTCTTTTTGTTTCACTAAATCTATATGTGGAA
>ONMY01000166.1 GCA_900318975.1 uncultured Bacillota bacterium
GTTTAGAAAGCGCAAGAACATAACCTCTTGTTTTATAACTTTCACCAACAGCACCATTAAGAACATCTCCAATTGTGAATACTTGTTCTTTCTCTTTTGCTTTTATAGTGACTCTTACTCTATATGTCTTAGTTTCAGCATCACTAGTTAGTATACATGTTAAATAAACATCAGTGTCTGTCTCAGGACGAACAATATGACCATTGTTATCAATGATATTCTTGTTGTCTGATTCCCACTTAACGGTAACACTACCAAATTTAGTAGGAAGAGTAATATCTTCTGTAAGTGCTGATTTTGGAATTTGTGATTCAACATTTAAGAAAACATTGTCTAAATCGACTTCAACATGAACTGTACCGCCACCAGTATCAACAGTGTTAACAATTCCACACCCTGTTACTGTGAGTGATAGTACGATCATGAGAAATAATGTAAATAATTTCTTTCCCATACTTGACCTCTTTTCTATTTTTTTTATATTATCCTTTCTTATTATTTCATAATAATCAAATATAATAATGAATTCACCTTCAATTTATCATATTATGTTATTATTTACAATAATATGATACATATTTCGCAATTTATTTTTTATTATGTGAATTTTATTGAATACCTAAAAATAAAAAAACCATACAAAGTATGGTTTATTTTGAAAGTTTATGTTTATAGAATTTATCCCTATCATTTACATAGATTTGTTCAGTTAACTCGCCAACTTTAACCTTATTTAAGGCTTCTATTGTTGGTTGAAGTTTAGCATCTGATACATCAACTAAGTGAACGATTAGGGCCTCTATTATTTGTGGGCGTCTTGGAGAACCGTATTCTGGATCTTCATGATGTGATATTACGATATGCTTTAATAGTAGCACTTCTTCTTCATTTTCATAGCCTAAAGAATATGCAGTTTTTTCAATTTCTTGACCAATTAATGATATATGTCCTATTAGTTTTCCTTCGATTGAGTATTCGTTTTCAAATCCTTTTATCTCTTTAACCTTCATAATATCATGAAGGATTATACCAGATACGACTAAATCCAAATTGATATTTGGATATAATGATTGATAAGCTTTTCCAAGCCTTAAACAGTTATATGTATGATAAATTAAGCCACCTTTATATGCGTGATGGAATTTAGTTGCGGCTGGATATGTCATGAATTCATTTTTATATTTATTCACGATTTCAAGGGTTATATCTTTTAAGATTTTGTTTTCAATTTTTTCGATTGAATCCATGATATATGACATTGATACATTCTCATCAACATCAATAAATCCAAGAATTTTGTTTTCGATTAATTCTTTTTCTTTTTCACTTAAATTCATATCTTTTAGTGGTGTTATCTCATTTACAAAAATATGAATCTTTGTTTTATATTGTTCGCCAACTCCCTTTATATGATAGATTGTTCCTTTTGATACTTCTAAGTCGTATGAAAGACGGATTACGACTTTATCTCCGTTTTCAATACCTAATATTACAGGATAAGTATCATGACTTGATTTTGTAAAATCAGTGACAATACCATATAAATCATATTCTTCTCTTTCAAATACTATCATAGCTTCCTCCAAAGAATCATAGTTCCAATTCCTTCAAGTTCCCTCATCTTTTCACTAAGAGTTAGATTTGAAAGTATGATTTCATAGTTTTTAATAGTAATATTCTCTTTTTCTTTATCTGTCTTAAAAATGATTAAGAATTCATTTTCTTCATCAGATAATTTATAGAATATTGTGTTTAGATTATTGTATTTTATATCGATTCCATAGTTAATTTCAGTTGGATTATCAAACTTAAAAATATCGTATTCTTTTCTAATCTTGATTAAAGCTTTGATAAAGTCTATTGATTCTTTATTTGTGTCGATTAAATTCCAATCAATTCTATTTATTGAATCACTTGATTTATATGAATTATCAATCATATTTTTTGTGATATTGAATTCCATTCCTGAATGAATAAATGGAATTCCTTGTGAAAGTAGGATGATTGATGATGCAAGAAGGGTTCTTTTCTTTATTTCATCAATTCTTTTATCCTTAAGATTAGACTTCATGTAATCAAATAAAGTCATATTATCATGACATTCACAGTAATTTATTGATTGGTGAGGATATTTAAAGAGGAATCCTTTTTTACAAGATCCTTTAATTACTTCTAATGTATCATACATATTAACGTATTTATTCATTGAATAGTGCTTGATAGTTTCTCTGAATTTATCATTAAAGAATGCGATATCAGAAATCACCGATTTATTGTACATATGGGCAAGATTATCATCTTTATTTGAACCAATCATCTTCCAACCTTCACCATAAATAAGTGCGTTTGGATTACGATCTTTCACGTCTTGTGCGATATCGTTCATTGTTTCAAAATCGATTAAACCCATAAGGTCAAATCTAAATCCATCGATGCTATATTCATCTTGCCAGTATTTAACAGATTCAATTATGAATCTTCTGACCATGTTTTTCATAGAATTTACATCATTCTTGCAGCCAGAATATTCAGTTCTAATACCATCTTTATATTGATACATATATCCAGGACACATCACTTCAAATGGGAATGTGTCATAGTTATAGACATGGTTATAGACGACATCCATCACAACTTTTAATCCATTTTTATGGATTACATCTATCATTCTTTTAAGATTATTTATTCTTTCATATGGATCAGATGGATTTGATGTAAATGCGCCAGATGGAACATTATAACATACTGGATTATAGCCCCAATTGTATTTAGCTTTTGGTTTATTTTCATCTATTCCACCAAAGAGAAAGAATGGCATTAATTGAATGTGAGTTATGCCAAGATTTTTTAGATATAAGAAACCAGCTGGATTATTATTTTTAGTTTTTAAAGATTCATCAGTGAATAATTCATAGGTAGATGATTTTTCGTTTTCTTTAAAAAGTGATGTGAAATCTCTAATTGATGTTTCATAAATAATAGGTGTTTCTTCAAGACTCTCTACTTGATATTTCATCTTATAGAATTTTTCTTTATCAACGATATAGGCATATTTACCATTTGAATCTGCGCTAATTGCGTATGGGTCTATACATGATTTTAGTGAGCCATTAACGTTAATATGATATCTATATTTATAACCTTCAAGATCTCTATCAATAATCGCTCTCCAAACACCCTGATTTCGATATTTTAAAGATATGTGTTCCTTTTTTCCTGCTTTAGATATGAGTTCTAGTACTACTTTTTTTGCGGTTGGTGCCCATATTTTAAATTTAGATGTTTCTTTTGAATAGATACAACCTAAATCATTTTTCTTATAATAATAAATAGAGTCAAAAAGAGAAGTCCTATGGATCTTCCCCATTTTTAAAAATGATTTATTATTATTTGAATCTATTACTTCGTATGATAGTTCGAGTTTTAAATAAGCATCAAAAGTTGTGACTACTTTTTCTTCTATTCCAAGATCAATTCTATCTTTTATTTGAAGATCTATGATTTCATCATTTCCAACTAATCTATATGTTCTAAATTCATCATAAATGTTTTTTGGGATGATTAGAGTTATCGAATCAAAACTATCAAGATATGAATAAAATGAATCATTCATCTAATTTATTTCCTTTTAAGAATTTAGTAATCTTTGCCTTTTTATTTGGGCAATATCCACCCGCAACGGCATCAGTTGCCATATCTAAGTATTTTTTGATTAGAGGTGAATCATCGAGTTTAAATAGTTTTTTAATATCAAACCCATTGATATCGAGGTCTTTAGCACTTTGAATTGGAAGTTCATCAATCATCGCTTGAATCTCTTCTTTTGTGTAGATTTCATTATTGAATATTTTCATAATCTTTAATGCGCTATCAATGCATTCCATTGATACATCAAGAAGAAATCTCTTAGATAGACTTCTATTTTCAAATATCTTAATGTATTCGATTGTTTGAGTAATCTGTTTTATTTCTTTTCTGCTTAAGAGAACTTCTTCAGTCACTTCGCCTTTAATATATGATGCAATAGTCGCAAATTCGATTAAATCGATATCATAATAATTTCTATTTAATACTTTTGCGGCTTCATGCATATCTGGATATACTTTGAAAAGACCTGCATCAAGCATAATTGGAAGCACTTTTTTAAAATATGGTTCATCGAATGTTTTTGAAAGTTCTGTCCTAACTCTTTCTTTTGAGATGAATTTTAAAAGAGGTGTATTTAATTTAATTGCATTCATCGTATTATTCTCTATTGTGAAATCAAGACGTGATGCAAATCTGAATGCTCTAAACACTCTTAAAGCATCCTCAGATAACCTCTTCATAGGATTTCCAACGGTTCTAATTATTTTGTCTCTAAGATCAATTAAGCCACCAGTATAATCTATTACATTTAAATCACTATCGAGACATAGTGAATTGATTGTAAAATCTCTTCTTTTAACATCTTGTTTAAGGGTTTTTGTGACTTTGGTTTCTGGGTGTCTATGATCTTTGAATTTTTTATCAGATCTATAAGTTGTAACCTCATAGTGGTACCCATCCATTTCGACTGTCACAGTTCTATATTTAGCACTTTGAACAAAAGAATTAGGAAAAAGTCTTTCCACTTCATCAGGAAGACAATTTGTAGTGATATCTATATCATATGCAGGCATATCTAAAAGGTAGTCTCTAACGAAACCACCAACAATATATGCTTCATATTTTTCATCTTCAAATTTCTTAATTACTTTTAAAGCTCCTTCGAGCATTTTATTATCCATACTTCTATTATACATCAAGACATCTTTTTTATAAATTAAAAAGATGATATAATATAAACATGAATTCTATTAAAGATATGGTAATGAATGAAATCGTAATAGAAAAATCTAGGTTTATAACCTATCTTTTTCCTGTGGAAGATGCGATTAAGGCTAAAGAAATCATTACTGAACTTAATAAAAAATATCAAGATGCAACCCATGTAGTTTATGCGTTTATTACTGAAAATGATGTTAGAAGTAATGATAATGGTGAACCAAAAGGTACTGCAGGAATGCCTACACTTGAAGTATTAAGAAAAGAGAATATGATAAATGTCCTTGCGGTAACTATTAGATATTTTGGCGGCATTAAACTTGGGGCAGGGGGGCTTGTGAGAGCCTATACTAAAGGTGTATCCGATGCAATGAAGAATGCAGTTATTACCCATGAAGAGGAGATCACAGAAATCAGTATAACTACTACATATAAAGATTCATTCTATCTAGATAAAAATTTAAGTCTTTCAAGGAATACTCTAAAAACTTTTGATGATAAGGTTACATATAATATTACTCTTCTTAAAAAAGACTTAGAAAAATTTAAAGAATTATTTATTAATCTAAAAGATGAATATGCGTTTAATGTAATAGATGAAAGGAAGGAATTCATATGAGAAAATTAATATCCTTCCTTCTTCTTATTTTATTATTAGTAACTCTTTCATCTTGCACTACGCTTAAGGAATATAAAAAACTATCTATCTATTTCTCAACTGAAATGGAGATTACTATTTATTCAAATAATAATATAGATGCTGAAAATGCATTAAAATATGGATTTGATCTATTTGAAAAATACAATAATCTTACTGATAGATATAATGATTATAGCGGTGTTAAGGGTATTTATTATATCAATCATCATCCAAATGAAGAAATCGAGATAGATCTAGATTTATTTAAACTCCTCGAATATTCAATAGAAAAGAGTAAATTAATAGTTGATGATCTAAATAACCCATATTTCACGATAGGAATAGGAAAGCTATCAGATATCTATCATCCAATGTTTATAGATTATGAGGGACTTGAGATTCCAGATGGTGTATTCGATAAAGATACAATTAAAAATATGAGCTTTGATACTGATGTATCTAAAATTATTTTAAGTGATGTGAATTATACAGTGATGATTCCAGATACTTTATCACTTGATCTTGGCGGAATTGCGAAAGGATATGCAGTAGAAAAATTAGCTGAATATTATGATGAACACGATATTAAATATATTATCAATGCAGGAGCATCTAATATCATCACAAACTATGGAAATCCAAAAAGAGTAAATAATGAATTTATAATTGGTCTTAAAGATCCAAATACTAAGATTGATGAGACAGCAAAAATCTATGGAACATTAAAAGTTCCAAAAAATAAAGCTATAGTTACAAGTGGTGATTATCAAAAATATTTTATTTATGAAAATAAGAGATATTCGCATATAATATCTCCTTCTACTCATCTTCCTGCAGATACTGATATTAGATCAATTACACTTGTAGTAGATTCAAATAGTTATGGAGATATATTATCAACAACCCTATTTATAATGGGAAGCGAAAAAGCGATAGAATATATTAGTAATACTAGAAATGTTGAAGGAATAATATATCTAAATAGTGGTGAGATATTCGTGAGTGATGGACTTAAAAGTTCGTTTAAAGAGATAAAATAAAAGGCACATCAAGTGCCTTTTTACATTATTAAATCAATTTCAGATAATTTCATATCATTTAGTGATATTACAAAGGAATTTGGAAGACATATAATACTTTCATATTTACTATTTATATATCCTCTTCTTGAACAGATATGTTTTTTACACGTCTCATCCTTTATTCTTATCTTTTCATCTTTGACTTCTAAAGTCAATGTGAAATAATCTTTTTCATCTTTATTATAAACCTTATATATGAATAAATATGAATCACCATTATCCTTGGTTTCAATTAAATCAGATGAGTACTGTTTATATTTTTCTGGATTAGATAGTGGTATTTCTGTAATAAGATTATTTTCATAAGTGATAGATGCGATTGTCCCTTCATCACTTCTTTTCTTATAGCTCATAAATATTATTGAAATTATTAATGATACTACAAATACTCCAAGGAGTATTGAAATAGATAATCTTTTAGGCTTAAGAATTTCTCTTTTAAGAGATCTTAGTACTATGCTTGTAATAGATGCAGTGATAATTCCACAAGGAATTGAAAGCATGAGCATAAATGGAAGATAATAAATAATTGATTGATCTTTTATATAGATATATGCAATAGCTATCTGTCCAACTGCATGGAATATTGATCCCATTATGCTCATAAAGTATAATGAATCTTTTTTTATTCGATAGATTAATATCATTACTATGAGACTTAAAAGCCCACCGGCAAATGATAAGAAAAATGAAATAGATAATATTCCAGAATAAATTAGTCCGACAAGAAAAATACGAAGTAATAGAACTAGGGATGCTTCTTTTTCTGAATAAAGGTAGATTACTATCATAGTAATCGCATTTGCAAGTCCAAGTTTTACTCCGGGAATTCCAGTTGGTATAAAAGATTCTAGGATGGATAGAACTATTGCGATTGAAGTTAAAAGAGCAATAGTTACAAGTTTTTTTGTCTTCATTAATCTATATAGATGAGATTATATCCCTTTTCCTTTAAAAGCCTTGCGGTGACACCCATTCTATTTATTTTTGTGTTAGTAAATGTTCCATCATATGAATAATTACCACAAGATGGGGAACCATTTTTTAATACTACTGTCTTACAGTTATATGTTTCAAGAAATTTAAGAGTGTTTATTGCACCAAGATTAAATTCTTTAGTTACATCTATTCCTCTTTTTGAATATAGTTTACCATCTTCTCTTTCTTCTGATGGATCTCTTGGAATAGAAAGTCCTCCAAAAACTTCAGGACAAATAGGAAGAACTGTTTTATCCTTTATCAGTTCTTCTATTTTGATGTTGTAATTGTTTCCGCCTTGATATTTAGTATCAAGCCCTAAAAGACAGGCACTTACTGCAATATATTCTTTCATATTCTTATTATAGAATATTAGATAAAAATAAAAAAGAGCAAATGCTCTTCTTTATTCAAATGAATCGAATTCAATCTTAATCTTTTTGCCTGCTCTAGAGGCGCTCGCATGAGCTACAGTCCTTATGGCATTGGCAATTCTACCGCCTTTTCCTATAACTCTACCAAGATCGTCCTTACTAACAAGCACCTGTAGAACTACAGTTTCATCAACATCGACAAAAGAAGAAATTGAAACATCACTAGGGTTAGCTACTATTGGTGTAACTAGTGCTTCTAGAAGCTGTTCAAATTCTGTTTTCATCTTTGTCACCTACTTTGTTTGTTTACTGTCGGCGTATTCCTTAAGAATTCCATTCTTTCTGAAAATGCTCTTAACTGTATCTGTAGGTTGTGCACCAACACTTAACCAGTTGAAGATTTTTTCTTTATCAAGTTTAACTTGATTTTCTTCCTTTTTAGAAGTTGGATCATATGTACCAACTATTTCTAAGAAACGACCATCACGTTTTGCAAGTGCATCAGCAGCAACGATACGATAGAAAGGTTTCTTAGCTGATCCGAATCTTTGTAATCTTAGTTTTACCATACTAATTCCTCCATTTTTAACCTTTACTATTCTACTCTCTTAATTAACCATTGTCAAGTATTTTTTCTTGACAGATAAAAATTTATTTTATTACTTTGTAATAAGTTCTAAATTTGTGGTATTTTCTATTCTTTGAACAATATTTAATAATTGTTTTTTATTCATATTTGAAACAAAGATTCTCTTTTTAGATTCATCTTTCATGCTAAATTCAATGAACTTGTTTTTCTTGCCTGCTGATTTTTGTTTAACACCACTTGAATTTGAATCAGAAAGAATTACTTTAAA
>ONMY01000149.1 GCA_900318975.1 uncultured Bacillota bacterium
GAATCGTGCAGAGGCCTAGAGGGCTGGTGTGTTTGTTGCCTGGATTTCGATGATTATTTGCGTAAAAAAGAAGAGCAGTATGTTCCGATATCAAACGGGAATACACTGTTTCTGGAAAGTGCTGAGGATCAGAAAAAAAGATATCTTTTGAACTGGGCATTAATGCCGATGACAAGGGCTATAGATACATTGATGTTGGTATTGGGTGATGCGGATTCCAATTATTCAAAAATATTGCTCGATGAAGCCAGGCAGTTTCCTGATTACGTAGAGATTATTTAATGGATGAGAAGGTGACATAATTATGAATGAAGCAATTATTCTTGGAATGGCTAATCCATACTTAAAGAATGGAAAGCTTACATATGATGACTTCGATCACATATATGATATGTTATCTCTCAAAGAGCAATACTCTGTCGTAGAAATACTTCATAATAATTCGATTGAACTTGTAAGTGCAACTGCGAATAAAGAGGAGTATAGTGATGAGATTCTGACAGAAGTTTTTTCTGATGAAGAAAGTGAATACTCCTTCAAGATTCTGTATGATGACAATCTGTTTTCTGCTGAAAACGCTGAGCAGAAGCTGGACTCAGATTATTTGATTGTTAAAGATCATGTTGCTATGTCCAACAATACGTTGATTCGTTTGATACAGGAAGGTAATCAGCAGGCAAAACAAGACTTATGTATTAAAAATAGGAATTTAGTATATAAATATGCTTCTTTATACCAAAAGACAGCCGGAAATCATCTGACATTTGATGATTTAAAGCAAGCTGGGATGATTGGTTTATTAAAAGCGGCATCTAGATTTGACCTTGGAAGAGATACTCAGTTTAGTACATATGCGGTTCCTTGGATCAAACAGAGCATAACAAGAGAGATTGAAGATAACGGATTTACTATTCGTATACCAGTTCATAAAATGCAAAAGATATTCCGTGTTTGCAAGTATGATGCCTATTATTCTGCAATTACTGATTACTACCTTCGAATTAAATATATTGCAGAAGCTTGTGATTACTCTGTTGCAGATGTAGAGGATTGTTTACGTTTATATAACTTATATTTAAGAACAGCATCTCTGGATGTAACTGTTGGGGAGGATGATACCACATTAGGTGAAATGGTTCCCTTAGAGGGTGAAGATTCCGTTGAAAAAATTGTTTCTTTCAGACGAATGTGTGAAGACATCGAAAAAGCTTTAGAGACTCTTTCGGAAAGAGAACAGAAGATTATCAAGTTACGTTTTGGACTTGATGACGGAAGAGCCAGAACATTGGAAGAAATTGGTGTAATGATGGGTGTTACCAGAGAACGTATTCGCCAGATTGAGAACAAAGCGCTTGTAAAACTAAGGCATCCTGTTCGGATACGCAAGCTTAAAGAATACTTAGATTAAAATGAGGATCTATTATGTCGAACATGGTATTGATGAATAAAATTAATGAGACATTACAAAGATTGAATACCAGGGAAAACAGCATTATTGTCCTTAAAGGTATTCCTTTAAATGTTATAGACCAGCAATGTGACATTAGGCCGGTCGAAGAAGTCATAAAAAATAAATTGGCTTACTTTGTCCAAATTTATCAGAACAGGCGTTATATAACTTACGAAGAGTTTTTGATGCTTAATAGCTTTATCTTAGATCAATATGAAAATGTAGTAATCTTAAATAATAATTTATATATTTCTCAGTATCCTATTGATGCTTCATATTCAGACACTGTTAGATCAGGCTTATTAAATCATTTTACAGATTCTGAGAATGATTACGATGATAGTGAAATTGGAAATATAGATGAGATAATTGATTTATATGACGGCCTAAAAGAATATAATGGTTTCCTTATTGGTTCATATTGCGAGGATAAAATACCAAATGACAATAAAATACAGACTATAAATTTGTTTGATTATGAGAGCTTACCGATTCGAGCTGTTGATTACCCTGACAACAGCGAAGTATTGGATATACAGGAAGAATCAGATTATATAGAACTGGTAAAGAAAGTTTTTTCTGAACCGGACGAAGTATATATTCGTGTAACAAATTACTCGGGGGATGTTGATAGGCTAAATGATCATATTTCTATCTTAAGAAAAAACTGGGCAGATTTTACGGATATATATTATATTCAGCCGCAGGAAGTAAGTACTGTATTTGAGCATCGTGATGATTTTACACGTATTTTAAAGAAGTATTGGGGATATGAGAGTTTTCGAAGCTTTGACGTATATGATATGAAAAAGCTTGAAGACGGTAAAAAAGAAACTGTTAAGGTTTCACAGGAACAGATTATTTCAGACCTTGTTCAACAAGCAGAAAACTGTGCTGATTCTAATAGTGAAGTCAGGGACGTTTTTGTTACCGCACCTACTGGTGCAGGAAAGTCTGTTATATTTCAGATTCCTGCGATATATTTGGCAGAAAAAGAAGAACCTCTTCTCACTATCGTTATATCTCCGCTCATTGGACTGATGAACGACCAGGTTATGAATCTGGAAAAAAGAAACTATAAAGCAGCAAAGACAATCAACTCGGACATTTCGCCTATCGTTAAAGAAGATATTCTTCAAAAGGTTCAAGACGGAGAATATCATATCCTTTATTTATCTCCGGAAACGCTTTTAGCACGTAGTACAGTCGAGCAATTAATTGGTGATAGAACGATAGGAATGATTATCATTGATGAGGCACATATTGTAACAACGTGGGGAAAACAGTTTAGACCGGATTATTGGTATTTGGGAGATCATATTAGAAAATTACGGAGTAACCAAATTAAGAAAAAAGGAAGATCGTTTGTTATTGGTACTTTTACTGCAACAGCTATTTACCATGGCATAGAAGATATGTATGAGGAAACCAGAAACAGTCTTCATATGATAGATCCAATAGTTTATCTGGGATATATGAAACGTAACGATATCAATATTAATATCGACACTTCAAGAAAGCCAAAAGGAGAGAGGGAAGAATATGGGACTGACAAACTGGATCAATTAGTTAATGTAATTAAGAGAGCCAGGATTACCGGGAAAAAGACGCTAATCTATTTCCCTACAGTAAATTTGATTGAAGAGTGCTATCAATACATTGATATCAAGGGGCTATCTTCAGGTGTTACAAAGTATTATGGACCTCTAAAAAAAGATATTAAAAACGAAAACTATCATGCCTTTTATAATGGAGAAAAACCCATAATGCTTGCAACAAAAGCATTTGGAATGGGGATTGATATAGATAATATTGAATTAGTAGTACATTATGCTCCAACGGGAAATGTGTGTGATTATGTCCAGGAAATTGGCAGAGCAGCAAGAAGAAAAGATTTGGAAGGAGAGGCATATTATCATTATCATCCAAGGGATTTTAAGTTTATAAATCGTTTTCATGGTTTATCATCAATAAAAAAGTATCAGTTGGTTGAGGTTGTAAAGAAAATTGATGAGCTCTACCAAATTAGCCGCAGGAAAAATGTTAACAGTACCAAAAAGAAAAAAAATGCGATGCTAATCGCTGCTGAAAACTTTACATATATTTTTGATAATCCAATGAGTGAGGGAGATGATAATGTTAATAAGGTGAAGACGGCCTTGTTAATAATACAAAAAGATTTTGAAGCTAAGATTGGATTTTCACCAATAACTGTTCGACCAATCCCTCTGTTCTCTATGGGGTTTTTTGCGATTGAACCAATGACGCAGAAAAGTCTTTTGAAATCCTACAAGAATTGTTTGGAGGAAATAAATACTGAGAAGCATATTTGCAGGGTAAACTTGGAATCGATTTGGAACAAAGATTACACGGATAAATCATTTCCTCAATTTAAATATTTGTTATATAACAAAGATCCTGAACTGAAATTTAATCAATACTATACGTTGAACGCGGCACTTTGTGTAGATATTAATTTTGCCAATGACTATTATTCTATCTTCAGATCTATCTGGGGATGTATTAAAAAGATTGCACATGATGGAACTATAACACAGGAATATATTCCCTTTATGAATTTTGTTGATGCCTTGCAACAGAAATGTGGAATAAAGAAATATAAGGCAATGGCAATATGCGAAGTGGTATTTTCCTCCATGGATATATACCGCAGAAAATATTCACATGGTCTCGATTCTATATTCAAGAAAAATGAATTGCAAAGTGGAGAGGTAAAGTATCAGTTTAAAGTGGCTATCAATTCCTACTTTTCGTGGGTTGAGAAAGGCTTAGAAAAAATACAAACTGAGACAAGGGAAGGCTCACTGTATCTTATTAATAATGGAGGACAACAAACCCAGGAAATAAGTACAATTTTGGGAATTATGGAAGCTATGGATGTCCTTACTTTCGAGATGTCTGGCGGTGCTGATAGTCAGTTATATATTTATGTCAACCAGATTCGCAATCTCAAAGCAATCATTGATCGTCCGGAGCAATATAAGAATAGGCTTCTGGAAACGGTATCAGAAAGGCATTTGATTTCTGTTAAGATGTTCACGTATTTGTATGAGGGCGGGTTTACTAATGAACAAATTTGGGATATTTTGGAAGATTATTTCCTTGGAAAAATCCCAGAAAGAGTAAAAGCAAATTGTAAAAGAGAAAACCCTAATATTCGCTTTGAGTAAAACATAAAGATGAGTTCTACATGAGGGAAGGATATTAATTGGCTGTTCTATTAAGCATCTGTCTTCACAATGTAAGGATAAAATGCAAGGGTTTTATCGTCATAATTATTTAAAATAAAGTTGACATATAATGATGTTGGGGTCAAAAACCCCAAAC
>ONMY01000150.1 GCA_900318975.1 uncultured Bacillota bacterium
AATTGGATCACTTGCTGCTGGACTCATCATCTTAAATCAGAAGAACTTCCTCTCAGATGACTACATCCAAATTTCAAATGCATTTGGTACAGTTGAAGGCACAGTTTTAAGTGTATCACTTATGTATACTTCGCTTAGAACTGTCAATGGACAAGTAGTATTTGTACCAAATAGTAATATCGTAAAATCAAATCTCACTAATTTCACAAGAGAAAAACAAAGAAGAATTGTTTATAGCGTTAATGTTGCATATGATTCTGATATTGAACTCGTTAAAAATGTTCTAATGGGTATCATAAAAGCCGATACTAGAATTAGTGAAGAAAACGCTCCACAAATTCACGTTAATAATCTTGGAGAATATGCCATTGAGTTTGTTATTAAATGCTGGGTTGATACATCTGAATACTGGAACGTTTTAAATGGACTACATGAAAAAGTTCTAGTAGAATTTAGAAACAATAATATCATTATCCCATCAAGCAAGGAAATCAAAGTATTACAATAATCACCATATAGGCATAGCCTATATTTCAAAGGAATTACCTATATGAATAAAAAAACAAATGATAATTGGCATCATAAAAGGCACGATAGATTTAGAAAATTATTCTATTATCCAGTGAAGCTTTTTACGAGGTTAAAAGATGGTTTTATCACTGAGGTCAGCGACAAAATTCCAGTTGGGCCTGCAATAATTCTATCAAACCATTTAACCACATATGATCCAATTAATTTATGTCTTTCATTTAAAGAAACACTTTATACAGTCACAACTGATGATGTCTTCAATAAGAGACTTGCTGGTTGGTTTTTAAAAACTTTTTTGAACCCAATCCCAAAATCAAAATCTGTATCAGATTTAAAATGTGTTAAGACAATCTTAAAAGTATTAAAAGAAGGCTACAAAGTAGCCCTTTTTCCAGAGGGAAATAGATCATACACAGGTAAGCTTTGCTACGTCAACGATTCAATCGCAAAACTCTGTAAAATCGCTAAATGTCCAATCATAATATTCAATATGGAAGGTGGTTATGCAGTTGATCCAAGGTGGGGAAGGGCACATAGAAAAGGTGAAGTTCACTGCACCTTAAGAACTATCATTTCTAAAGATGATGTACTTAAGTATTCACAAGAAGAACTCTATAATTCAATTATTGAAAATCTCACTGTATCTCCATATAAATACGAAATAGGACATAAGAATAAAAGAATTGCTGAATATATTGAACGTGCAATATATTATTGCCCTAACTGTGATTCATTTGAAACCATTAACTCTCATATCGATAATGTATATTGTCTTAAATGCGGATATGAACTAAAATACAAACACGATATGACATTTGATCTAATTAAAGGTGAAAAGAATATTAAGACAGTAGAAGAATGGTACAACATCCAATCTAAAAAAATGGAATCATTTGATCCAAAAGCTATAGATGGTAAAATCTTTGAAGACTATGGTGTAACACTATATAGTGTTGTTCGCTTTAGAAGGAAAAAACCAATCATCAAAAACGGTCATTTAGTAATGACTAATAAAGAAATATATATTGAAGGTCAACACAAGAAAACTATTATCCCAATTGATACAATCCGTGAAGGATGTGTTGTAATGAAGAATAAGGCAAATTTCTATGTTGAAGATTATCTCTATCAATTCAAGGGAAGAGTAAGATTTTCAGCACTCAAATACGTAGAACTCTATCATCACATCAAGAATATTGAATCAAATACATCAGGAGATGGAGAATTCTTAGGATTATGATAAGAGAAGTTGAAGTAGTTTGCGCTATTATTCTAAATGATAATCACGAATTTCTCCTTTGTGAAAGAGGCCCTAATAAAGAATTTTCAAATCTTTTTGAATTTCCTGGCGGGAAGGTTGAAGAAAGTGAAACAAATATAGAAGCTTTAAAAAGAGAAATAAAAGAAGAACTTCTATGTGATATAGATGTACTCGATTATTTTATAACTGTAAAGCATACCTATACTAAAACATTAGTAAATAAAGAAATCACAATAAATCTTCATGCATATTTTGCAAAACTAAAAGATAAAGCTCCAACCCTTACAGAGCATCAATCACTTGTTTGGACAAATCCAAAAGATGCACTAAATCTTAATCTCGCATACGCTGATAGATTAATTGTAAAAGAACTAATACAAAAGATGTAGTTTTTACTACATTTTTTATTTATTATGTTATACTTTTATTAGTAATAAACATATTATTTAGGAGGACTTATGTCACAAGTATTTAACCCTTATCTACCAAGTTATGAATACATTCCTGATGGAGAACCACATGTATTTGATGGTAGAGTCTACATTTATGGTTCTCATGACAAATTCAATGGTAAATTTTTCTGTATGAATGATTACATTTCATATTCAGCACCAGTTGATGATCTAACAAACTGGAGATATGAAGGTGTAATTTGGAGAAAAGCTGATGACATGCGCTATACTCCACTCCTTTTAAAACAACTCTATGCACCAGATGTTGTAAAAGGAAAAGATGGAAGATATTATCTCTATTATTTCAAAGGTAGTCAAGGTGTAATCGGTGTTGCAGTATGTGATACTCCTGCTGGAAAATATGAATACTATGGTCACGTTAGATATCCAGATGGAACTATCCTTGGAAGAAAGCATGAAAAAGATATCTGGCAATTTGATCCAGGCGTATTTAGAGATGATGATGGAAAAATATATCTATATACAGGCTTTGGGCCAAAAGCACCAAATCCATTCACAAAATTTAGAGCTGTAAATAGACATGGTGCAATGGGTGCAGAACTTGAAGATGATATGCTTACAATTAAACTTCCATATCACTATATCGCAAAAACACAACATTCATCAAAAGGCACAGGCTATGAAGGCCATGAATTCTTTGAAGCATCTTCAATGCGAAAATTTAATGGCAAATACTATTTCATCTATTCAAGTGTACTAGGCCACGAACTCTGTTACGCAATGGGTGATTCACCACTTGGTGAATTCAAATATGGTGGAACACTAGTATCAATTGGTGATGTTGGACTATCAGATAAACCATTAAACTATCTTGGAAATACTCATGGAAGTGTAGAATTCATAAATGGTAAATATTATGTATTCTATCATAGACAAACAAATAGACACTGCCACTCAAGACAAGCATGTGCAGAAGAAATCACAATGAACGAAGATGGAACATTTAATCAAGCTGAAATCACATCATGTGGTTTAAATGGTGGACCACTTACTGCAAGCGGAAAGTATGAGGCAAGAATCGCATGTAATCTCTTTAGTAAGGAAGGTGTTAAGTTCTATACTGCAAAGATTCCAGAAGGAATTCATCCATATTTCACTCAATCAGGAGAAGATAGAGAAGAAAATGGTGATCAATATATCGCAAACTTTAATGATGGTGCTACTTGCGGATTTAAATACTTTGATTTCAAGGATAATAAGAGTATTAAAGTATATATTAGAGGTAAGGCTGATGGTACTATCACCGTAAAAGATGCACTAGATGGAAATACAGTATCAACTATTAGCGTTAATCTCGATTCACCTGATTATCAAGCATTTGAAAGTACATTAGATATAGAAAATGGTGTTAAACCTCTCTATTTCACATTTAATGGTACTGGCAAATTCGACTTTGGATATATAGAATTCTAAGTAAATAAAAAAAGAATCAGCGATTTTATTCGCTGATTCTTTTATAGAATGTTTGTTTAGGACCAGTATCATTTATTAAATAGTCACTACCTCTAAACTTAAATAGAAGAAGTCCACCAACAATTAAATCTCCAATGCATCCAGAAACATGCATCGAGAATAATAATCCAAAGAATAAGATATATTGATACCCTTTCACAAAGAATAATGGAAGTCCAAATATAAGATTCCAAATTAAAAATGGTGCAAGAGTAGTTAAAAATGCTGGCCATTTTTTAACATAAAGATTAGGAACCCCGCAGTATGCAACAGTCATAGTTAACCCAAATGTTAGTTTTTCATGGGTAAATATCTTATAGAATAGTCCATGTGTTAATTCATGAAGCACAACATATATAATCATTCCAAGGACTGAAAGCATAACAGGAAGTATTGTTAAAGTAATCTTGCCATCATAATCATCGCTTGAAAAAGCATACACCATAATAGGTATAATAATTGCGATCATAATAGCGAATGCAAGTACGCTAAAAAGTATAGCTGTGCTTTTCTTTTTTGCATCAATTGAGTAGCATTCAGTATATCCATCAGGTAGAAAGTTGAAGTAATATTTGGTCTTCATATAGTACCCCCCATTTTTAAGTAGTTTTGTAACTTTATTTTTAAAAATGTAAATCATTTGTAAATTTTTTAGAATAAAATCAATTTTATTATATTATATAGTTGAATAATAATCAAAAAAGAATTATAATTTAGTAGTACAAAAATAGGAGGAAAAAACATGAAAAAATTAGTTAAAAGTTTATGCGCTGTAGTAGCATTATTTGCTATCGCACTTTGCCTCGTTGCATGTGCTCCAAAAGACGCAAAAGCTGCTAAAGAAAAAATGGACAAAGCTGGTTACTCTGTTCTCGTTGTTTACGATAACTCTGGCAAAGAAACTAAGGAAGGCGAAGCTATTGCTAACGTAAGTGGAACTGCAAATGCTTTAAAAGGCGATGTGTTCACTGCTTTCTTATTCAAATCAGCTAAAGAAGCTAAAGCTGCTCTTGATGAAGACTACAAAGACGAAAAGAATGTTTCTGTAGTTGGAAATTGGGTTATTTTCGGTAGCGAAGAAGCAATCAAAGCTTTCAAGTAATTTTGAAGTTTTAAAATATAAAAGTCTACTTCGGTAGACTTTTATTTTTTTCATAAAATTTTAAGCAATTAATACATTAATTGCATTTTTATTCTTTAATGTGTTATAATTCAATTCGGAAAATAAAAAAATAAAAAAAGGAAGGATTTATTATGCCACTCGTTAATACGAAAGAAATGTTTGAAAAAGCTTATAAAGGCGGATATGCTGTTGGTGCTTTCAATGTAAACAATATGGAAATTGTTCAAGCTATCACAGAAGCTGCTGGAGAACTCAATTCACCAGTTATTCTTCAAGTATCTGCTGGTGCTAGAAAATACGCAAATTCTAGATACTTAATTCATATGGTTAAAGCTGCTCTTGAAAACTACCCAGATCTCCCAATTGCGCTACACTTAGACCACGGTTCTTCATTTGAACTTTGTAAAGCTTGTATCGATGATGGTTTCTCATCAGTTATGATTGATGGTTCAGCATTAAGCTATGAAGAAAACGTTGCTGTTACAAAAGCTGTATGTGACTATGCTCATGATGTTAAAGCTCGTGGAAGATATATCACAGTTGAAGGCGAACTTGGAAAACTTGCAGGAATCGAAGATGCAGTAAACGTATCAGAAGAAGATGCACAGTTCACAAACCCAGATGAAGTATTAGATTTCGTCACAAGAACTGGTGTTGACTCACTCGCAATCGCAATCGGTACATCACATGGTGCATACAAATTCAAACCTGGACAAAAACCAAGACTTAGACTTGATATTCTTGATGAAGTATCTAAACGTCTTCCAGGATTCCCAATCGTTTTACATGGCGCATCAAGCGTACCACAAGAATACGTTAAGATGGTTAATGAATATGGCGGAGCTATGCCAGATGCTATCGGTATTCCAGAAGAACAATTAAGAGAAGCTGCAAAACGTGCAGTATGCAAAATCAACATCGATTCAGACATCAGACTTTGCATGACTGGCTCAATTAGAAAACATTTTGCTGAACATCCAGATCATTTCGATCCTCGTCAATATCTATCAGACGCAAGAGCTAATATCAAAAATTTAGTAGCTCACAAAATCGTTGATGTTCTAGGCTCAGACAACAAGGCATAAATCAAATATAAATTAGAAGGGCATTAGGTTATTTAAATACCTAATGCCTTTATTATTTTATTTCATATAAATTTTTAATTGCATATTTTTTCAAGTATGATAGAATAATCGTGAAAAAAATAAAATAATATTTATATTTATAGGTTTTAAATATAAATGGTAGGTAGTCTATGAGTAAATTAAATGTGTTTTCTGAGATTGGAAAATTAAAGACCGTTCTCCTTCATGAACCAAGTGAAGAACTAGACAATTTAACACCTAAATATCTTCAAGAATTATTATTTGATGATATCCCTTGGCTCCCTCTTGCAAGAAAAGAACACGAAGCATTCGCTGAAGCTTTTAGAAAAGCTGGAGTAAAGGTTGTATATCTATTAGATCTTGTGACTGAAGCACTTGATTCAAATAAAGATGCTAAAAAAGAATTCATAAAAGATTTCATATCTGAGGCTGATATTAAGAGTGATAGTGTTGCTGAGATATTAGAAAAATATCTACTATCTTTTAAAGATACAAAAGAAATGGTTAAAAAGACGATGTCTGGAATTAAAAAGAATGAAGTCAAGACCTACGTTCAAAAAAGCCTAGATGATTATATCGGTGAATATCCATTTCTAACAGATCCAATGCCAAATCTCTATTTTACACGTGATCCATTCTCAGTAATTGGAAATGGTGTATCACTAAATAAGATGTATTCAGCTGTTAGAAGTAGAGAGACAATATACGGAAAATACATCTTTAAATATCATAAAGATTATAGAGGCACAGCTCTTTATACTGATAGATATGATAAAGCGAACATTGAAGGTGGAGATATCTTAGTATTAAATAAGGAGACAATCATCGTTGGCGTTAGCCAAAGAACACATCCAAGCGCAGTTGAATCACTCGCAAAGAATATCCTCTATAAACAAAAAACTACGTTTAAAAATGTTTTAGTCTTCACAATCCCAAATCATAGAACATTTATGCACCTAGATACCATCTTCACACAAGTAGATGTTGATAAGTTTACAATTCATAAAGAATGTTATAAAACATTAAAAATATTTATTCTAACCAAAACCCCAAACAAGGATTCTCTCACAATTAAGAAAGAATCACTTCCACTAGAAAAAGTTCTTGAAAGATACATCGGACTCAAAGTAACTTTAATCCCATGTGGCGGAAATGATTCAGTAAGCGCTGATAGAGAACAGTGGAGTGATGGTTCTAATACCATCTGTATTGCACCTGGTGAAGTAATCGCATATGAGAGAAATTCAATCACTAATAAAGTGTTAGAATCATATGGTATTAAAGTTCACACAATCCCATCAAGTGAACTATCAAGAGGAAGAGGAGGACCAAGGTGCATGTCTATGCCTCTTGAAAGGGAAGAAATATAATTAAAGGAAGAAGTAATTATGTCATTATATAAAAGAAATTTACTCACTCTTCTCGATTTTAGTGAAGAAGAAATATTAGAATTATTAGATCTTGCATCCGAATTAAAATATAAAAAGAAAAATGGTATTTCAACAACCGATGCTTTAAAAGGAAAAAACATTGTCCTTTTATTCGAAAAAGATTCAACTAGAACTCGCTGTGCTTTTGAGACTTCAGGATATGATCTTGGCGCAAATGTCACATACATCGGATCAACTGGATCTCAAATGGGTAAGAAAGAATCTATAAAAGATACTGCAAGAGTACTTGGAAGAATGTTTGATGGTATTGAATATCGTGGTTTTAAACAAGAAACTGTTGAAACTCTTGCAAAATACTCAGGTGTACCTGTTTGGAATGGCCTTACAGATGAATTCCATCCAACTCAAGTTCTCGCAGACCTCTTAACTATAAAAGAACATAAAGGCTACCTTAAAGGAATAAAGATGGCTTATCTTGGCGATGCAAGATACAATATGGGAAATTCTTTAATGATTGGATCAGCTAAAGTTGGTATCGACTTTAGGGCAGTTGCACCAAAAGAACTCTGGCCAAGTGAAGAACTCATAAAAAAGGCAAAAGGTGCAGCTAAACTATCTGGTGCTAAAATTACACTCACAGAAAACATCGATGAAGGTGTAAAAGACTGTGATGTAATAGTTACTGATGTTTGGGTTTCTATGGGAGAAGCTGATTCTGTTTGGGAAGAACGTATTAAACTCCTCCTTCCATACCAAGTAAATTCTAACCTTATGAAGAAGGCAAAAGAAGATGCAATCTTCCTCCACTGCCTTCCATCATTCCATAACCTCGAGACAAAAATAGGAATGGATGTGTATCAAAAATTCGGTCTAAATGGCCTAGAAGTTACTGAAGATGTCTTTGAAGGTAGTCAATCAGTAGTATTTGATGAAGCAGAAAATAGATTACACACAATCAAAGCTGTAATCTATGCAACAATGGTCGAGAAATGAGAATAGTTATAGCTCTTGGTGGAAACGCTCTTGGCGATTCTTTAATCGAACAAAAAAAGAATGCTACTTTAACCGCCAAAAAGATTCTTCCAATAATATTAGATGGTCATGAAGTTGTTTTAACTCATGGTAATGGTCCTCAAGTAGGGCTTATTAATCTTGCGTTTACTGAAGGAAGAAAAACAAACGATAAAGTCTGTTCTATGGAATTTCCTGAATGTGGTGCGATGAGCGAAGGCTACATCGGCTATCATCTTCAAAACGCTCTTCAAAATGAACTAAATACTAAAAACATCGATAAGATTGTAGTATCTATCGTTACTCAAGTTGAAGTATCAAAAGATGATAGTGCATTTAATAATCCTACAAAACCAATCGGTTCATTCTATACCAAAGAAGAAGCATCTAAAATGCCATATAAAATGATTGAAGATGCATCTCGTGGTTATAGAAGAGTAGTTCCAAGTCCAAAACCAGTTAGAGTAGTTGAAGAAAAACCAATTAAATCACTAATAGAAAATGGATTTATTGTAATATCTTGTGGTGGCGGTGGTATTCCAGTAATAAAAGAGGATAATAAATACATTGGTGTTGATGCAGTAATCGATAAAGACTATGCATCTAGTAAACTCGCAGTAGATATTAATGCTGATATGTTTTTAATCCTCACAACACTAGATAATGCTAAAATTAATTTCAAAAAAGAAAACGAAGAATCACTCTATAATGTAAAAAGATCAGAAATGGAAAAATATAACGCTGAAGGCCATTTCTTATCAGGCAGTATGAAGCCAAAAGTAGAGGCATGTATCAATTATTTAAAGGAAATAAAAGATGGTACCGCCATCATCACATCAATAGAAAATGCCGTTAATGCAGTAAAAGGTATATCAGGCACAATCATTAAAAACTAGGTAGTAAGCATGGATAGTTTAGTTAAAATAAGAAGCGGAGAATTATTTTATAATAATTATTCTATAAAAGAACTCGCAAATAAATATAGCACTCCTCTTAGAGTCACATTTCTTGATGTAATTAGAAAAAGAATAAGTGAACTTAAAGATGCTTTTAGTAAAGCCATCAAAGAATTAAATTATGATGGTTCTTTTATCTATCTAAATGCCAATAAGGCAAATTATTCATACCTAGGTCTTAAAACATGCGAAAAATATTCAGATGGTCTTGAAACATCAAGTTATTATGACCTACTCCTATCAAAAAAGCTTTTAGAAAATGATAAAACAAAATATTTAGTCGCAAACGGCTATAAACAAGATGATTATTTAAACGCAATAGTAGATGCTAAAAAAGAATCATATAACGTTATCGATATCATCGATTCAATCGATGAATATGAAAGACTAAAAACTAAAGATATTAATCTTGAAGTAGGCTTGAGAATTCATATCAGTGCAAAATATACTGAAGATGGTGATGTAATAACTGATGATAGATTTGGCCTAAAGGAAGATGAATTTAAATATATCATTAACGATATTAAAAACACAAAATTAGTTCTTACTTGTATCCATTTCCACCAAAGAGGGTTTGACTATGAAAAGGAAAAATTTGAAGAGAATTTTGAATATGTCTTCAAAAATTACTATGTATACGCAAAAAGAATAGTACCTACCCTTAAATATTTCAATATGGGTGGTGGTACTCCTCTTCCAACAAATTACATATTCGATTATTATTCTTGGGCAAAATATGTAATTAACCTTCTAAAAGATTTATCTAATAAAGAAAATATAAGTGTTCCATCACTTATGAGTGAAAATGGAAAATATAGCCAGAAAGATTCTATCATCAATATCTATAAAGTAATCGCAAAAAAAGATACCGATAAAGATATTCCTTGGTACATCACAGATTCAAGCCTTCTAATCGCACTTCCTGAGTACTATGCACTTGGTGAACCAATAGAAGTAGTTCCTGCAACAAACCTTGATAAAGAGATGATTAAAGGAAGGCTCGCAGGAGTTACATGTGATTGTGATGATGTTTACTATAAAAAAGATCTTGGATATTTAAATCTTCCAAAAGATATTAATAATCTTTATATCGTCTGTCTTGGTACAGGCTCATACCAAAATAGTATGAATGGTAAAGGCGGAGTCCATCACTGCCTTCTTCCTGAAGAAAAAGATGTAGTAATCCTTGAATCTGGTGATGAAATACTAAGATCAGATCTTCAATCACTCCATGATATTTTGAATAAGATATAATTTATGTTATCAATATAAAAAGTAGCTAGAATTTTAAAATTTTAGCTATTTTTTTAAACTAATTATAGTTTCATGAGTATTTATTATATGAGGTAAATTTTATGAAACTATTAAAAAAAGAAATACCACATTCAACTTATCTTGGTAAATCAATAAAGAATAATAAGTGTCTTTTCTGTGGTTCAGAAGAAATTATTGATGATAGATGCCTTGATTGTGGAAATCCATCAATTGATATTTATACAATTGAGCGAAAAACACATCCTAAAAAACATATTCTAAAAATGTCATTTAATCTTTCAAAAACTCAAAAAGCTGCATCCATGTTTTTCATCTCCCACTATAAAGATAGAAGTAGTGCATATTTAAATGCCGTATGTGGTAGCGGTAAAACCGAAGTCATGTATGAAACCATACTTTTTTCCTTAAACAATAACGAAAAACCACTTATTGCCTGCCCAAGAAAAGAAATAATAAAAGAATTATCGTATAGGTTAAAAAATGTTTTTCCAAATACTATAATTAAACATCTAGATGGACAAAATCACGATGATGATGGGGATTTAATCCTATCAACCATCCACCAATTAATAAATTATGAGGATGAATTTGATTTAATCATCCTTGATGAAGCGGATGCCTTTCCTTATTCCGGGTCTGATTATTTAAAAAGATTAGTCCATAAAGCATTAAAGAAAACTGGAATACTCTTTCAAATGAGCGCAACCGAAAAAGAATTTATAGATGATGATAGATTCACTATGAATAGAAGATATCATGGTCATAATCTTTCAATGCCAATCTTCTATAAGATGAATCCAAAATACATTACATCATCTAAAGAATTTAAAGACATATTAGAAGGTGAAAGAAAAGTAATCATTTATATATCGAGCATAAATAAAGGATTAAAGTTATCAGAAGAATTAGATGCGAAATTCATAAGCAGTAAATCTGAAAACTGTGATGAGATAATTGAATCATTCAAAAAGAATAATGATAAAATCCTAGTTTCAACGACCATACTAGAGCGTGGAATCACAATCAAAAACCTTGATTGCATTATCTTTGATGCATCAGATACAGTATTTACTCATCAAACAATAATCCAAATATGTGGAAGAGTTGGAAGAAGTTATGATGACCCAGATGGCAGTATCTATATCTTCTTTGAAAAGAATTCCATTAAATTTGATTTAGTTAAATCTTATATAAAAAGGATGAACGCATCATGAGATGTTCGATTTGTAATAAACCATTTTACTATGATTTATCCTTTAAAGATTTATTCTATTTTAATTTTGTATGTAGTATATGCACTAAATATTTAGTCCCAAAACTATTAACTATTCCAATAGACTATGGATATCAAATATATTATTACTATTTCACAGATGATGAGACTTTAGAAGAAAAACTTGAACATCATATCTATAATAAAATGATAAAAATCATCCTTAAAAGAAGAGACTCAATAGTATTATTCTTGGATGAATATACACTTCTATTTTTAAAATACTTAAATTTTAAAATGGATATTACTTTAATAAGTATTGTTTTTCTAGACTTAGAGTATTTATTATTTACTGAAGAAGAATAATAAATCATCCTTTTTTAAGATTCTATGAAGTTTTTTTGTTTTTTTCATAAAAACTATATACAAAAAAATGTTTAATGATAAAATGAAGGTAAGGAGGACTTTTTTATGCAATTAGACATAAGAACCAAAGGCATTAAACAAACAGATGAAATCAAGGCATACTTGATGAAAAAACTTTCAAAACTAGATCGCTTTACTACAAGACCACTTGACGCTAAAGTTATGCTCAAGACTGAAGGAAAACAGGTAAAAGTTGAAATCACTATTCCTGTTGGACCACTCATTCTTCGTGCAGAAGAGGTTAATCAAGAATTATTCGTTGCGGTAGACAAGTGTGTTGACAAACTTGAAAAACAAATCAAGTCAAACAAACACAAACTCGTAAGAAGCTTACAGGATAAGGCTGGAATTAGTGGACTCTTCGTTGATACACCAGAGCCAAAAGAAATGGTCAATAGTGCTGTCAAGATCAAACAATATAAACTTGAAATCATGACATTTGATGAAGCGGTAACTCAACTTGAACTTCTAGATCACTCCTTCTATGCATACAAAAACGAAAAAGAAGAGGTATGTATAGTGTATCTAAGACGTGATGGTGAATACGGCTTAATCGAAACCTTCTAAAACACATTTTATCCTAAATTAGGAGTCAATATGGCTCCTAATTTTTTTATTTTTTTAAAAAAATAAAGATATATGTTATTATAATTATGATGCATCATTAATGATGCATGATACTATCAGGAGGTAAAAAATGCCTATTAAACATAAAAAAGATAACCAAATTAGGGGCTTTGTTCAAAAGAAACTCGAAAAGAAAGCACTACAAGTTATTGAAAAAGAGAAAGATTATGCATCTTATGAAGATGAAGATTTCTTAAAAAAGACCGAAGAATTTAAAGAAAGATATAAAAATGGTGAATCCTTAGATTCACTACTTGTTGAAGCATATGCTTTAGCATCTGTTGCAGCATATAAATATACAAATATGAACCCATTTAAGGTACAAATCATGGGTGCTATTGTTATTCATGGTGGTAATATTGCTGAAATGAAAACTGGTGAAGGTAAAACCTTAACCGCAGTTCTTCCAGCATACCTAAATGCACTAACTGGTAATGGTGTTCATATCGTTACAGTAAACGAATACCTTGCTGGTCGTGAAGCGAATGGTATCATTGGTGACTTATTTAGAAAACTAGGTTTAACTGTTGGCTTAAACTTAAGAGAAATGTCATCACAAGAAAAAAGAGATGCTTATAACTGTGATATCCTCTATACTACCAATAACGAAGTTGGCTTCGACTACCTTCGTGACAACATGGTAGTAAGAAAGGAAGATTTAGTTCAAAGAGAATTAAATTTCGCAATTGTCGATGAAGTTGACTCAGCCTTAATTGATGAAGCTAGAACTCCACTCATCATCTCTGGTGGTGCAAGAAATACTGAAAAATTATATGAACTCGCAGATGATTTCGTAAAATACTTAAGTGAAGATGATTACATCATCGATATCAAACAAAAGAATATCGTTTTAAGTGAAGAAGGTATCGCAAAAGCTGAAAGTCATTTCAATATCGAAAACTTATACGATGTTAAAAACGTTGTCCTACTCCATAACATCGATAATGCCTTAAGAGCTAATTACATCATGCAAAGAGATGTCGACTATGTAGTTCAAGATAACACAGTAATCATCGTCGATCCATTCACAGGACGTCTAATGCACGGAAGACAGTTCACAGAAGGTCTTCACCAAGCACTAGAAGCAAAAGAACACGTAGAAATCAAGAAAGAAACCACAACACTTGCGACTATTACATTCCAAAATTTCTTTAGAATGTATAAGAAACTCGCAGGTATGACAGGTACTGCTAAAACTGAAGAAGAAGAATTCATCAATATCTATAACATGCGTGTAATTGAAATCCCAACAAACATGCCAGTTATAAGAATAGATGCAAATGATAAACTATTCGCAACTAAAGATGCAAAATTTAAAGCACTTGTGAGAGAAGTTAAAGAAAGACACGAAAAAGGTCAACCAATCCTAATTGGTACTATTGCCGTTGAAACATCAGAACTCGTATCGAAGATGTTAACTCGTGAACACATCCCTCACAAAGTCTTAAATGCTAAACAAAACGAAAAAGAAGCTGAAATCATTCTCCACGCTGGTGAATATGGTGCTGTCACTATCGCAACAAACATGGCTGGTCGTGGAAC
>ONMY01000218.1 GCA_900318975.1 uncultured Bacillota bacterium
ACGGACAGAGATACATTTTCGTATGAGATACAGTATATTCGTATAGGGAATGATGAACAGGGTGAATTTATAGATATTTCATGATGTGATTTAATTGTGTATCTTGGGTGGAGTATAGCGTGAGTTGAGGAAGGCTGAACACAGCTTTACGCAAAAAAATGCATAAAGCTGTGTAAGAGTAACTTCTACAGGGTGGAACTCTGTATTACACAGGTGGAAGTTAGAAATACACTTAACAGGTATAAGCTTTATGGTGGCGTATAGGTGAGACTGAGAACATCAAGGATCGGTTTGTTCAACATATTCGTGATAATCGAGCAGGAAAAGAAAAGTACTATTGGAACACGGCGATGCTTTTACTGGTCGTAATCTGAATAAAGCGTAGATTCGTTACTTCGAATACTGTCTGGTTGAAATTGCCAATGAAAGTAAGCTGTATTAAGAAGAATACGTTTAAGGATAGATGGTATGCAGAATAACCGTATAGTATTCTTTATATGTTTGGTACTTGCGAATGGTGTAGCATATTTTTGAGTAATATAGAATAGTTACAAGAATAAATAAAACGCAAATAGTGCTATCAATCAAATCGGGAGCAATGGAATGAGAGTATTTATTGGGAGTTCTAGAGAATCATTGACAACGGCAAATACAATAGCCGCATATTTAAGAAGTAAAAGTATTACTTGTGAAGTATGGGATTCAGCAAGTGATTTTATACCCTCTAGATTTACTTTGGAGAGTCTTGAATTTGCCTCCAATAATTATGAAGGGGCTATTTTTGTATTTGCCGAAGACGATATCGTAAGAAGCAGAAAAAAACAACAAGCAATGCCTAGAGATAATGTTATGTTTGAACTGGGTCTGTTTATGGGAAAGCTTGGACATAAAAATGTTGCAGCGGCTTGTACCAGTAATGATATTAAAATCATGTCAGACCTATTGGGGTATACGACAATCAACGCTTATACGGACCAAAGCAAACTCGAGAATGATCTAGATTTGTGGATCGAAAATTTGGAACCATTATCTAATGTTGAAATCCAAATGAGGCAAGAACTTGATAGTAAGATTCCTTTAGAACAACGCTGGGAGTATGCGGAAGAGATAATTTTTGTAAATTATGCGGCATCAGCGTTCACGATTTCTAATAAAATAGCCACTGAATCAGTTTATCCTTCTTCTCTTGCAAAATTAATGATACAAAAAATCAATGATGGCGTGAAGTTCAAGTTTTTGATAACGTCACCGGGATCATATGCAGATTATGATGCATCATCATATAAAATGCGAATAATATCGAGAGCGGACAAAAAGCCGGAAAATGCAATAACAATGTCTGAAAGTGCATTGAAACAGTTGGCCAAGCGGTTAGGAAAAAACAGCGGCCTAGAATATCGAGTAACAAATGTCGCTTTACCTTATGGAGCAATGCTTGTGGTTAATGATCAGAAGCATCAGATGCTTAACAGTATAAAAATAGATCTTTACTCTCCATTTTTATCGAACGATAGAGAAAGGAGAAGTTTCATTCTGTACCCAACTAATAATAATTACAGTTTCTTTTATAGTAATATTACTGATTTGTGGAACAACGGATCAACTCATAAACAGTTTAGAACTCATTATTCAAAAAGTTTATTAGTAGAGAATGAATCAATATCGACTGGAAGCTTTGATTATACGTTGAAAACCTATGATAAAGACACAAAAGTCGAAAACATATGCGATGTATATTCATCATTGTACATTTTTGTGATTGATGGAGAAGTTGATGTAATGATTAATAAAAAAAGCACTGTTTTACAAAAACAAGACGCTGTCATAATTCCGCGACAAAAAAAATACTCATTGTTTATAAAAAAGAGCACTAAGATTATACAGATAAAAAGTTCTTATAAATGAGGAAAAGCTAATGGAAAGATTTTCTATTGGAGTGGATTTTGGGAGTACGGGGGCGCAGTTTGCGATGGTTGCAACCTCTAATGGTGCTATCGTAGATACTTGTAAAGTTAAGTATGAGCATTCCAATATGGCTTTACTGCTGAGAAATGCAGATACAAAAGCGGAATTGCATAATCCAATTGATTACTTAAATGCGTTGTATACGGGAATTCCGCAAATGATAAAAAAGAGCGGAATATCACCGAGCCAAGTAATTGCCATAGGAATTGATGCAACAACTAGTTCTCCTATGCCTACAAATAAATTGGGTGAACCGCTATGCTTATATCCGAAGTTTATAAACAATCAAAACTCATATATTAAGATTTGGAAGGACCATACAGCAGAAAAAGAGGCAATACTATTAAATAATGCTATTTGTAAAAATGAAGAGCTGGTAACTGCTCTATCACCCGAATGGATTCTTCCAAAAGCTCTACACATTTATAATAATGATAAAAGGCTATTTGAAGCTATGGATAAATATATAGAGGTTGGAGATTGGGTGGTTTGGCAATTAACTGGAATAGAATCTAGAAATACTATATCAGCTTCACTAACATATTTATGTGACAAAAATAGGCACTTCTTGTATAGCAAGAGCATTAGAAGTATTAGTAGTGAGTTTTCTGATTTCTTTATTAATCAATTTGATACAAATATGAATGAGCCTACTCAAGCTGTAGGGTACTTAACAAATGAGATGGCTTCTAAATTAAATCTTCACAACAAAGTTATAGTTGCTGCAGCCAACATAGATGCAGTGGCAACTATTCCTTCTTCAGGAATATGTGAACCAGGGTGTATGTTGTCGATTCTAGGTACGTCAGCATGTCATCTTACCTTAACGAATGCAAGATATGATGTCCCTGGTTCTCATAAGATTGAAGGAGGGTTGTTTGAGAATCTATACACATACATATCGAGTCAAGTGGCGTTTGGAGATTGTTATCAGTGGTTTATAAGAAATATGATTCCTTATAATTATTATTTGGAAGCAGAAAGCAGAAAAATTGATATTCCGGAATTATTAGGAAAAAAAGTGAAAAACGTCGATCCAAATAAAACAGAGATTTTAGCATTAGATTTGTTTAATGGGTTTAGAGACAAAGTAGGATATTATGGTACATTAACTGGACTTTCTATTTATACAAAGCCGGAAGAGATATTCTTGGCGATAATTGAATCAACCGCATATGGGCTTCTAAAAATAGTTAATGTTTATGAAAAGGCTGGAGTCTCTATAAATCAGATAATAGTATGTGGTGGTGTGTTAGAACACTTTGAATATATTCTTCAAATATTTGCTGATATTGTGCAGAAACCGTTTAGAAGAATCTCTACACTACAAGCGACATCCGTAGGCTCTGCAATTATTGCTGCTGTAGCTGCTAAAAGTAAGAATGGTGGTTATGATAACCTTAAAACAGCGATAAAGAAAATGTCACACACAGAAGAAAAAATGTATAGTCCACGCAAAGAATACAAAGCCTTGTATCAGAAAAAATATGCGAACTATTTATCATTAATGCGTTATATCACGGCAGAATCCGGTAGTAACGATATATTCTTGTAGGAAAGAATACAATGAACGTTGGACTTAGATAGTATATTATTCGGATACAAAAGTAAACAACTGCCTTGTATTTTTCGAGAACAAAGCCTGAGGTCCATTATCTTATATGGATGCTAAAACTATAGAAGAATAGAGTGAATCAGTTACCTTTGGCTAAAACGTCGAGACGATAGTATTGATGCCTACGTGTTAACAAAAAAAGTGCCCACCTGTCAAAAGCATGTCCGGTGGGCACCTTTTTGGCTTTTACGGCAGTTGAAGTCCTAAAATCGTTCTGAACTTACGATCTATTAGGAGTCTCCTTCTTCCTATAAAGCTTTCAA
>ONMY01000195.1 GCA_900318975.1 uncultured Bacillota bacterium
GCTAAATATAAAGAAATCGCTGAAATGTATAAACTCTCTGATACTCAAGTTAAAGATCAAGTATCAAAGAGCGCTGCAACAGAAGAAATCGTTACTGAAAGAGCTTATAAGTTAATCGAAGAAACTGCAAATTTTGTAACTGAAAGCAAAAAATCTAAATAATACCTAGTTTAAAATAAACTAAAAAGGAGGCTATATGACTGATAACGATCTTTTACCAGTATTGCCAATTAAGGCTCCCGTTACACTCCCACACGTAGAAATGCGTATAGAAGTTGGAAGATCATTTTCAAAAAACGCAGTTATTACATCAGAACTCACATATGAAAATGAAATCCTTTTAGTATTCCAAAAAGAAGATCAAGGAGAAGATGGCATCCCACCAACAATCACTGATTGTTATCCTGTTGCTCTTCTTGCAAAATTTGATACTAAAATCAAACTTCCAAATTCTAATTTTAAAATCAAATTTATCCCATTTGCACGTGTTCAAATAAACACACTTTTCGTTTCAAACGATTGTGTTTTTTCAAACTATCAAATCCTAGATGATATCTATGGTGATGTCGATAACCAACAATTCCTACTATCAAAAATCAATTCTCAAATCCTAGAAAAAGGTGGTTCATTCTTAAAGAACAGTAAACAAGTTGTTGAAGAGATGAACAAAAGAATTGATCCAGCAATCTATGCAGATATCGTCGCATCTAATCTAATTCTTAGAGATAAGAATCTCTATGAATACTTAGAAAAACTTGAAGTAAATGAAAGATTAAGCATGATTCTTCAAGATATTGAAGCATTCTTCTATCATAAAGAACTCGATGACAAGATTGAAAAAGATGTTCGTGAAAAGATGGAAAAAGCTCAAAAAGAATATTATCTAAGAGAAAAAATTCATTCTATTCAAGAAGAACTCGGTGATGTTGATAATGCAACATCTGATATCGAAGTACTACGTACTAAGATAAAAGAAGCAAGAATGCCTAAAAACGTTGAAGAGCACGTTCTAAAAGAACTTAGACGTTATCAAAGCGTATCAAGTGCATCTCCAGAATCAGGTATGATTAGATCATACATTGATACTATGATTGATATTCCATGGTACCAAGAAACTGTAGATGAAAAAGATATCGTAAAAGCTAAAGAAAAACTCGACCAAACTCACTTTGGTCTTGATAAAGCGAAAGATAGAATCTTAGAATATCTATCTGTAAAACTCTACACAAATAAAAACCCTCAAACAATCATCTGTTTTGTAGGCCCTCCTGGAGTTGGTAAAACAACACTAGCGCAATCAATCGCAAAAGCGCTTGGAAGAAAGTTTGTAAAACAATCTTTAGGTGGCTTAAAAGATGAAGCCGAAATCAGAGGACATAGAAGAACTTATATCGGTGCACTTCCTGGTAGAATCATGAATGGTATGAGACAAGCAGGAGTAGTAAACCCAGTATTCCTACTCGATGAAATCGATAAAGTTGGATCAGATTATAAAGGTGATCCATCTGCAGCACTTCTTGAAGTCTTAGACCCACAACAAAACAAATGCTTTAGTGATCACTACGTAGAAGAAAACTATGATCTTTCTAAAGTTATGTTCATCTGTACTGCAAACTATATCGAAAATATCCCAGCTCCACTCTATGACAGAATGGAAGTAATCGAACTTTCAAGTTATACAGAAATTGAAAAATTCAATATCGCAAAAACTCACGTAATCAAAAACGCTCTTGAGATGAATGGTCTTGAACCTTCAAAATTTGAAATCACAGATGAAGCACTAATGAATGTAATTAAATATTACACAAGAGAATCTGGTGTTCGTCAACTTGAAAGACATATCGGTACAATCATTAGAAAATCAATTAGACAGATTCTATCTGATAAACTCGATAAAGTTATCGTTGATTCAACTAACCTAAAGAATTATCTTGGAAAAGAAGTATACCAAAATAACGTATCAGAAAAAGAAGATATGGTTGGTGTAGTTACTGGTCTTGCTTATACTCAGTATGGTGGTGATACTCTTCAAATAGAAGTCACAACATATAAAGGAAAAGGTGGACTCCTCTTAACAGGTAAACTCGGTGACGTTATGAAGGAATCAGCACAAGCTGCCTATTCTTGGGTTAAATCTCACGCTGATGAATTAAAGATTAACGAAGAATATTTCGATAAACTCGATGTTCACGTTCATGTTCCAGAAGGTGCTGTACCAAAAGATGGACCAAGTGCCGGTGTTACAATGACCTGCGCAATCGCATCAGCATTCACACATAAAAAAGTACGTCATGATATCGGTATGACTGGTGAAATTACACTTCGTGGAAGAGTCCTTCCAATTGGTGGACTTAAAGAAAAGTCAATCGCAGCTAAGAGAAGTGGCTTAAATACAATCCTAATTCCACAGGAAAACGTAAGAGACTTAGATGAAGTTCCAGAGGAAATCAAGAATACTCTTGAAATCATTCCAGTTTCAACACTTGATGAAGTGTTAAAAATAGCTTTTAATACAAAGGACTAATAATATTTAGGCTAAGTAAATAAGCGGTGGTGTACTTTAGAGTGCACCTCCGCTTTTTTTAGTGGTGTTAGCTGTTAGTATAAAGTGGTGTAAAATCACACCACCATATAATGACAGCTGCAGTTTACACCACCATATATTTACTTTATCGAGAAAGGATACTTGCTAGAATTGTTATGATTCTAGCTTTTTCTTTCTTTTAATCTCTTTTCTAGATATTCTGGTAATTCTTCAATTAATTTATATTTAGATATTCCTAATTTCATTAAAGATTTTTTTAGTGTTGTTTCAGCTACATATTTATCTGCA
>ONMY01000152.1 GCA_900318975.1 uncultured Bacillota bacterium
CCAAAATTTGTGTCTCTAAATGGAAGTTGAGATTTGTTTCTATAGGCAATTTCTGGAGATGGCACCGTAAGTTCTATTTTTGTGTTATCTAAATCTAGCTTTGGAGTATATCTTTTTAGTGAATTTATTAGAATTTGTCTTTTTATTTTTAATTGTTCATTCATTTTTATGTGTTGCATGTTGCATGCACCACATTGTTCATAGTACTTACAAAATGGTTCAACTCTTCTGTTGGATTTTTCGATGAATGAATCGATGGATGCTACTAAGTATTTGTCGTGGACTTCTTCTATTTTTGCATATATTTTTTCTTTTTGAATTGCGCCTTTAACAAATACGGCTAGTTTATTATAGTAGCCTATTCCTTCGCCATTTATTCCCATTGTTTTAATGTCTAGAGCAATCACTGATCCTTTTAATATATTAGACATATTATCACCATTTATTCTTTCTCTAATGTTTCTGATTTATTTAAATCAAAATAGAATGTTACACCATCATCTGTATTATAAACACCAAATTCATTTCCGTAAGTTGTCATTACCGATTTAACAATTGAGAGTCCAAGGCCTGACCCACCGTATTTTCTGCTTCTTGATTTATCAATCTTGAAGAATGATTCCCAGATGAGTTTTTGATTTTCCTCAGAAATTTGTTCGCCGGTGTTATTTACGGATACTCTATATTTATTATCTTTTGTTTCGCCCTTTATTGTGATTATTTTTTCGCCATCTACATGGTTAAGGGCATTCACAAAGAAGTTGTTAAATACTGTTTGCATCATATCAGAATCACCATTTACTGTGCTATCTTCAACATCTACTACTAGTTTAATGCCGTTTTCTTTGATTTTGAGTTCATTTGGTCTTGTGGTGTCATCAATTAAGTCTTTGATTGAGAAATCTTCTTTTTCGAGGCTCAAGAAACCTGATTCTATTTGTGTGAATTTGAGAAGATCTCTAACGAGACGATTCATTTTCGCTGATTCATCCATGATGATATCAGTATAACTATTTATATCTTCTTGTGTTAATCCTTCGAGTTTTAGTGCTTCTGCATATCCACCTATAATCGATATTGGTGTTTTGAGTTCGTGTGATACATCTGATATAAACTCTTCTCTTAGCCTGTTCACTCTTTCTTTGAGTTTTATATCTTGTTCGAGTTTTTCGTTCGCTGACTTCAATTCTTTAATCGATTTTTCGAGCTCATCTGACATTTTGTTTATTGATATTGCAAGTTGTCCGATTTCATCATTTGATTCTATTTCTAGTTTTGATGAGAAATCGAGATCTGCCATTTTCCTTGTCTTTATTTCGGCTTCTTTTATTGGTTTTACAAGTCTTCTTGAAAGGAAAGATGCAATCACAATCGCAATAATCAAGATTATTATCGTAACATAGAGCGTAAAGATATTAAATATACCAATGTTATCTTTTATAGACATATATGATGTGTATACTAGAAGATAACCAATTACTGTATTGTTTTTGGTTATTTTTCCGACAATCGCGATGTTCATTATGTTTCCATCTGTTTCGTTTGTGTCAGAAAATTCAACCTGCATTCCATCATCATCTATATATTTAGCAAGTTTTTCTGGGCTATCTAGTCTTATCATGTTGTTGTTATCATCTTTAACAGAAAGCCCTCTTAAAGACCTAATAACAACACCAGGACCCATAGTAACATTTTCTCCTTTATCATCAAAGAGATATATTACTGTCCCTGTTGATTGTGAGATACTGTTGATACCCATAACCATTGATATTGTATAGATATCGTCTTCGCTTTCTATTACATAGTCTCTTGCAGAATCATAAGCGTGGCTTAGATCTCTTTGCTTTTCGTGAAGATAGAACTTATCAGCGAATAAATTGTCAACAATTATAATGAGTGATGCAAAAGAAATTAAAACTCCCACAAAGACGAGTATTAATTTCTTACTTAGACTCATTTGTTTGTCCTTCTTTTTCGAACTTTGTTTCTAGTTTATATCCAATGCTTCTTACTGTTGAAATGTATTTAGATGCATCTTTTAATTTGGCTCTTAGTTGTTTAACATGAGTATCTACGGTTCTTAAATCCCCATAGTAATCATAATTCCAAACATAATTTAAGATTTTATCTCTTGAAAGAGCTATTCCTTTATTGTCGATGAAGCATTTTAAGAGTTCATATTCTTTTGGTGTAAGTTGAATTTCTTCATC
>ONMY01000044.1 GCA_900318975.1 uncultured Bacillota bacterium
AAGTTGGTAAATTCTTTAACAGATTCTGCCTCGGCTAAAGATAACATGAATAGCAAAACGGAATCGTAAACAGAAAATACAAGGAGTTCTGTTATGTTTAGGAAAGAAAATGATGAAACGTCTATATGGATTTCAACTGCTGATTTGATGTCTGGTATGTTAGTTTTATTCTTGTTTATTTCGGTATTGCTTACGCAACAGGAAAATGAAACACAGGGGAAATTAAAGTCTATTAATGAAAATGCTATAATAGCACAGAGAGAATTGCAGAGTTCTTTAAATGAAGAATTTGGAGAGAAAGGATTATCAAAGTATAATCTTGACACTGGAAAAGATTTGTCAAAAGTCGGGCATGCGTCATTCTTAGATGGAGAATCAAGGTTTAAACAGGGAAGCGCTGTACCGACATCAGATTTTGAAAACGAACTGAGAGTCTTTTTACCAAAATATTTAAAGGCTATAAAAAAATGTGATGATAAAGACAAGAATCTTATTAAAGAAATCCGTATCGAAGGGCATACCTCTTCTGAATGGCATGCAAATGTGAGCCCGGATCAGGCTTATATTAATAACATGGAGCTTTCCCAGGCACGAACCAGGGCAATTCTAGAATTCGCGCTTACAGAACCTTCGTTGCAAGAGTATCGCCCTTTGATTAAAGAAAAGCTAACAGCTAATGGATTGTCTTCTAGTAAACTCAAATATAAACCTGGCACTAGCATTGAAGATAAAGAAGCGTCTAGAAGAATTGAGTTTAGAGTAGTTGTAAATGATGATAGAACGATTAAAGCAATTCGTGAAGCTATTGGCCTTGATGAAAATCGCAAATAAGGGTTGGTGTTACCATGGATAATGAATCTAATGTATTGATTTCAAACCAAAAACAAATCAGGAAAGCTAATCAATTATTGTTAGCGATGACAGAATCTTTTTCTGAGAACAATATAATTCAAGCTAAATCAATTTACAATCAAATTTTAAATACAAGTACGAATGATAACGCAATGAGTACGGTAACTGCGCGAAAAATGCTTAGACTTTTAAATGTCTTAGAGAATTATTTGGTTGGTGCTCATCGTAATAATAAAGCAGACATTCACAATGTTGCAGATGTTTTATACTATAACAGATTTTATTTTAATGACTGCTATAAAGACTTGATAGAGGAGTTGGATGAGGCAATTTTTTATTGGTATGATAAGGCTGCTATACTTGGATCTGCAAGCGCGTATTTGAAGAGAGCGAGATTACTTTTATACGGTTGCGGGGTTAAACAATCTGTGGAAGAGGCACTTGATTCATATAATAAAGCCAGTGAAGGAAGCAAAGATGCCTGGGAGATTTGGATTTCTGTAAAGAATAACAAAGCGTCTACACGAGCGGACCTTGCAGATGAAGTTAATGTTATTAGATTTTATCTTTTTAGTGAAGGTCTACTAAACTACGAACAGAACTTTGAAAAGGCTAAAGAAATTCTTTCCCATTTGTCAAATGCTTCTATAGCAAAGTCCCTTAGTGCTTTATTAACAAATAAAATTGAAGATAATAAAACAAAAATCATTGATGAATCAATATTGGCTAAGTCCAAAGAATATGAAGATTTAAAAAATGATATTACAGAAATTAATGAGCAAATTAAAGAAGCAGAAAGGTTAAAACACGAGATTTCTTCTGGATTAGAAAATGTACAGAATGATATTGCGAATGCCCAAAACCAACTTGATAAAATTAATGGAGAGATTGCTGACAAAGAAAAAAAATTTGAAACATTAAGTAAAAGATTACAAGAAATGACATCCGAAGAAAGTTCACTGTACAAAAGTTGTTACAATAAGAAAAATGAGTTAGCGTCTTTAGAGGGACGAATACTGGAACTCAATCAAAAATATAAGAAAATGGCTGATGACTGTGCTGCTTTAGAAATGAAATATGCTGTTTTAAATGAATTTGAAGAAGTAGAAGTTGCTTCACCGGGGGTTGTTGAATTTATGAACAAAGCTCAAAAAGGTGATAAGGACTCATTATATAAATATGCACTTTGCTTAAAGCATGGAATAGGCGTGAAGAAGAATTTGGATCTGGCAAATAAATACTTAAATATGTTAATTCCGGATTAAATTATCTGTAAACAATATGGCATTCAGGCTATAAAAAGCGATTCGTGAAGCTGTTGAAAAGCTACAGGAAATAAGGATTGGAAAAATCATGGGAAATGAAGTCAATGTAACTACATCAAATTATAATCAGATTAAAGATGCTAGTAGATTGCTGTTAGCTAAATCTGAAGATTTCTCTGAAAATAACATAATTCAGGCAAAATCCATTTACGAGCGCATTGTAAGCCTTAGCGATAATGATAACTCTATGAGTACAGTAACTGCGCGAAAAATGTTTAGACTTTTAGAAGTATTAGAGAATTTTTTGGGTGGTGCTCACCGTAATAATAAAGCAGACATTCATAATGTTGCAGATGCTTTGTATTATAACAGATTTTATTTTAATGATTGTTATAAAGATTTGTTAGAGGATTTGGATGAGGCTATTTTTTATTGGTATGATAAAGCAGCCGCGCTTGGTTCAGCAAGCGCGTATTTAAAGAGAGCAAGATTTTTCTTATATGGTTGTGGAGTTAAACAGTCTTTGGAAAATGCGTATAATTCTTATAAAAAAGCCAGTGAAGGAAGCAAAGATGCTTGGATTATATGGACTTCTGTTGAAGATGATAAAACGTCTACGCGGGCTGATCTTGCTGATGAAGTTAAAGTTATAAAGTTTTACCTTTACAGTGAAGGTTTACATAACCATGAAAAGAATTTTGATAAAGCAGAAAAAATAATTCAAAGTATTTCAGATACTTCTATTGCAAAGTCATTGCGCATTTTATTGGCTAATAAGGTTAAAAATGATAAAGAAAGAATCATTAACGAATCTATATTAACTAAGTCTAAAGAATATGAAGATTTACAAAATGATATTACAGAAATTAATAAACAAATTAAGGAAGCTGAAAGCCTGAAAAAGAAAATTTCTTCACAAATTGGTAATGCCAAGAATGATATTATAACTACCCAAAATAAACTTGACCAAATGAAAGGAGAAATTACTGATAAAGAGAAAAATATCGTAAATCTGGATAAAAGATTAGAAAAAATGGAAATAGAAGAGGGATTGTTGATTGAGAGCTGTAAAAAGAAAAGGCAGGAGGTCAATGTTTTAGAAGAACAAATTTCGGAACTCGATCAAAAATTACAGCAAATGACCGAAGACTGTTCTACTTTAGAAAAGAAGTATGCTGAGTTGAAAGAATACGAAGAAACAGAACGAATTAATTTCAACAAATGCAAAATGGCTGCTGAACAGGGAAATGCAAAAGCACAGTATGAATTGGCAGAATACTATTTGCTTGGGAAAGGTACAGCTAAAAACAATTCCAAAGTTGCTTACTGGTATGAAAAATCGGCGGAACAAGGTTATCCAGAAGCACAATATGAATTAGCTAATTATTGTTATTATGGAAAAGATGATTCCAAAGCGTTTTCATTGTATAAAGAAGCT
>ONMY01000156.1 GCA_900318975.1 uncultured Bacillota bacterium
ATCAACATACTGGATTGTTCCTTGTGGTTTTCTTTCATTAAAGCCTGATCCACTTAAAGTTAATGGATCATATGTACAAAGAACTTCTATTACTTCACCATTTTCATTTTTTACGACTTCATTAGCTTTAATGAAATAAGCACCCATGAGTCTTACCTCAGCACCTAAAGATAATCTTTTATATTTGTTGTTTGGTTTAACTTCTGTGAAGTCTTCCCTTTCAATATATAAATGTTTTGAGAAAGAAATCTTTCTTGAACCAAGTTCTTCATTTTCAAGGTTATTTGGGAAATCAAAATACTCAACTTTTCCATCATCATAATTGGTGATTGTGACTTTTAGAGGATTTAAAACTGCCATACGTCTTACGTTTTTAAGCTTTAAATCATCCATTAAGAAGTGATCAAGAACGTTTAGTGGTATTTCTGAATTGATTCTAGAAAGCCCAGTAGATAAAACGAATTCTTTAATTGATTCAGGGGTAAATCCTCTTCTTTTTAGTCCAACTAGTGTAGGCATTCTTGGATCATCATAATCATCAACGAGTTTTGTATCAACGAGTTCTTTTAGATATCTTTTTGATAGAATTGTTCCTTCGATATTTAATCTTCCAAATTCAATCTGTCTTGGTGTAGACATTGGATGAGTATGTTCAATTACCCAGTCATATAGTGGTCTATGTTCAACGTATTCAAGTGAACATAGTGAATGTGTGATATATTCTTCAGCATCTTGAAGTGGATGAGCATAGTCATAAAGTGGATAGATATTCCATTTATCTCCTGTATGTGGATGTGGTTTTTTAATGATACGGTAGATTGCAGGGTCTCTCATATTAAGGTTAGATGATTTCATATCTATCTTAACTCTTAGAGTCTTTTCACCTTCTTCATATTTTCCATCTCTCATCTCTTCAAAGAGCTTTAAGTTTTCTTCTGCTGAACGATTTCTATATGGTGATTCTTTACCTGGTGTATCGAGGGTACCTCTATATTCACGCATTTCATCTTTTGTAAGGTCGTCTACATATGCAAGACCTTCTTTTATTAAACCAACTGCGAAATTATAATCATCATCAAAATAATCACTTCCAAATGTGATTTTATATGGAGTATAGCCAAGCCAGTGGATATCATTGATGATGGCATCCATAAATCTTTTTTCTTCTTTGGCTGGATTTGTATCATCAAATCTTAATATTGTTTTACCATTAAAACATTTTGCAAGTTCAAAATTTGTGACAATGGCTCTTGCATGACCGATATGAAGATAGGCGTTTGGTTCTGGCGGGAATCTTGTGATAATCTCATCATGTTTTCCATTTTTAATATCTTCTTCCATTATTGATTTAATAAAATTTGAAATCATAGTTTAAAGTCTCCTTAATAGATTTCGTTTATATAATTATACACTAGAGAACTCGTTTTGAGATAGTCTTTTAAAGATAAAAAGAAACTTTCTTTAAGTTGATAACTTAAATTAGAAAAAGATTCTATTAATTGTTCAGTTGAATCGAAGTTTAAATTATCTTTTAAAGAGAGGGAAAGAGTGTTTTTAAAATCATCTTTAAATATTGTATTTTTTATAGTGTTTAATATGTCCTCATTCATATTAAATTCAATGGTAAATCCATCTTGATATTTAACACTATAGTCTTTGATATTTAATGGGCTTATAAATGAATCTAGAGAAATTGTTTGGTTAATGATATTTGTATCAATCTTAATATCTGATAGAATTGATAGAAAATCATTTTCACTGTCAGTTTTATTAACGATTAAATAATCATTTTCATTTTCATTCTCATCACGACCAACTTCGATTCTTTCAAGAATAAATATATCGTTATTTCTTCTAAAGATGTAATCATTAGTGGATTCTTTTGAAAAAACACCATAGGATAGTGATAATATGAGTTCACTATCACTTATTTTATAATCGATATTATCGAATTCAATAAATCCTTCATAATTATTTGGATAATCAATAAATATTTGATACATCAAGCATTTTCTTACATCTTCTTTTGATAAATTAATTGATTCATTTCCTAGGAATTCTTTTAAGAGAATATCATATTTGATGCTTCTCACTTTTGATTTATTAACTGGATCAGTTTCTCTTTTTAAGTTTACAAGTCTTGAATAATCAACTGTGATTCTTGATACATCAGCGAATTCAAAATTGATATAATCAAATGAAAATAGAGTTGAAATAAGAGTTCCTGAGAAAGATGATAGAATCTTATTCTCACTAAATAGTGATTTTCCGGTTGCCCCTCTTCTAATTTCATCAACTAAATCTCTTTTTGAGATTGTATAAGTCATGGTATCCTGGCTATATGAACCAATTGGAAGAGAATTTAGGAGTCCTGAAATCGCACTTCCAAGAGAAGTCGATTCACGGTTTTTAAGTGTTTTTTCAACGATTAGTGATGGAACAATTAGGTTTCCAATTCTTATAGTTTTAAGTGAGAACTGGAAGGATGTATCTGTCTCGATGAAATCTAATCTTATTCTAATTCTAAAATCATATTTGATTAGATTTTGATAGGTAATATAAAGATTTAGGAAGATTCTATTGTTGTCGGTTTCAAAATTATATCCTTTAATCACATAATTTCTTGTCTTATATATATCATCATCTACCTTATCACCATCAAGGAGTAGATAGAATGCATCATTGATAAAATCATCATCGATATCGACATCGATTACATTTATAATTGATGATTTTTTAAGGACATCGTTTAGATAATCTACTAGAATAGTTGATGCTTCATCTTGTGTTTTTGTGAGTCTATATTTCTTACTGTCGGTTAAATCAAAGGTTAATAAAAAAACCAAAAACATAAGCATAAAAAATGATAAGACTATGATAGTTGTGATTTTTAAAGCTCTTTTTTGGTTTTTCATATAAGTCTATAAATCCAGTCTTGATTTAGGTGAAAGAGTTATATCATCGATTTCACCTTTTTTAATCTTATAATATGCAGATATACCAATCATAGCTGCATTATCCCCGCAGTACTTTAGATGTGGGAATGTGACTTTTACATCCTTTATTCCACTTACTAATGTTTCACGAATAACACTATTAGCTGCAGAACCTCCAACTACAACTACTTCTTTAATGTTATATTCTTCTATCGCTTTCTTTGTTTTCTTTAATAATACTTCAGATACAGCTTCTTCAAAGCTTCTTGCGATATCTTTTATTTCATATTTTATTCCATCTTTTTCAAGGCTTTCAACGAGGTTTAATGTTGCGCTTTTAAGTCCTGAAAAAGAGAAAGAATAATCTTTTGAATTTAGTACTGGTCTTGGAAGATGATAGATTGCTTTTCCATCTCTTCCGATCTTATCTAAAAGAGGTCCACCAGGATATGGAATTCCAATTATTCTTGCGACCTTATCAAACACTTCACCAACTGCATCGTCTTTAGTTGAACCGATTTTATTAAAATCATAATGATCTTTCATTACTACAAGTTCAGTATGACCACCAGAAATCACTAGTGCGAGGCATGGGAATTCTATATCATGTTCAATACATGCTGCATAAATATGCCCAGATAAATGGTTTACACCTACTAGTGGTTTATTATAATTTAGGGCAACTATTTTAGATGCGTTTATGCCAGTTAAAAGAGAGCCTATGAGTCCAGGTCCTTCGGTTACTGCCACGTAGTCGATATCATCCATTGTAAGATTTGCATTCTTTAGGGCACTTAAATAGGCATATGTGATTCCTTTTACGTGCTCACGAGATGAAATCTCAGGGACAACTCCACCATATTCTTTAAATATATCTATTTGCGATAAAACCTCATTTGAGAGGACGTATTTACCATCTTTAGTTACGGCTACACTTGTTTCATCGCAAGATGATTCAAAACTTAAAATATACATAAGATTCTATCCTATTATTAATTTCATATTGATGGCATCTATCATTCCATCATAATAATTCTTTCTAATTCCAATTTCCATAAATCCAAGAGATTTATAAAGATTATAGGCAATAGTGTTTTTTGTACTAACTTCTAAGAATATCTCTTTAACATTTAAATCTTTTAATAGTTTGATTGTTTCAAGAAGTAGATATTTTGAATAACCTCTTCCACGAGAATTATTATCTATATAGATAAAGAGTAAATCAACAGAATCAAGAGGTGTTGAATAATCAACTTCTCCTATTATTTCATCATCTTTTATGATGATATAATTTAGGTTATTTAAAGATGAAATATATTCATATTTAGAATATTCTAGTTCTTTTTTTATCGCAGAATCTAGAAATTCTTTTTTCTCTTTTAAAGATATTATTTCCATCATTTTAATCCCATCTTTATTCTTTCAGCTTCAACAAGCTGAAGATAATTTGGTGAAAGACTATTTACATCTTCTACTCTTTCTATTAGATCACTATTTATGATAACCAGTGGATTTGGTTTAGATTCTTTAATTATTATATTTTCATCTGTGTCTTTAAAATAATCTTTAATGACTTCAACACTATCTTCAGTGAGTCTTATGAATTTTGAGTCTTTATAGTCAAAGTGTGCAGTATAACAATTTCCTCTTCTTGAATCAACAAATGCATAGCATTCAAATGTTTTATTAGATACTAAAGAAAAGAGTGATGAGAATGTATAAAGAGTAATATTATTCATGACTGCGAGCATCTTACCTATTACAACTGCAATCCTAACACCAGTATAACTTCCAGGTCCAATTCCAACATAGACTTCTTTAATATCTTTTAAAGTAATATTATTATCTTTAAGTGCGCTTTCTAGTTTTGGCATTAGGGTTTCTGAATGGTTATTCTTTCCGAGTTCATATGATTCATATAAAATATTGTCATCTTCTAATATTCCAAGATATGAATAATCAAGGGCTGTATCAAGAACTAATCTATACATAAGTCACCTTCAATTTCTATTTCTCTAACATTATTCTCTTTAATACTTATAGATATCTCAATTGCATCTTTAAAGAGATCTTCATCATCTAGATAATTATACCATTCAATAATCCTGATGGCGCCTTCATCAAAGATATAATCATCAAGCACAGGATCATATCCAAGGTTTTCAAGCCTGTATGCGTCTATATGATAGAGTGGACCTTTAATTGAATCATATACTTTAATGATATTGAATGTTGGAGAAATAATTTCTTCTTTCACTCCAAGTTCTTTTGCAATATATTTAGTAAGAGTAGTTTTTCCAGCACCAAGAGGGCCTTTAAGACCTATTAGTTCATTTCCTTTTAACGCTTTAGCAAGTCTTCTTCCGAAGTCTTCGACATCTTTTAAAGTTTTGAGTTCTACTTTCATTTTGGTGCTTCCTTTTTTCTTTTTACTCTAAAATTATAACATATTTTAGAGTTTTATTTTTTGAATAAGATGAGACTATATGATTAAATTTTATGAAATTTCGTTGTAACTTAACTAAAATCTCAAAAAAACATCACAATTAAGGATTATAATATCTAGCGTAATTGAAAGGAAGTATGATTATGAAGAAAGGAATCATTAGTAAAATCTTATCGTTTATATTAGTCCTAGGAGCACTAATAGGGATTACAGGATGTAGTCTTGGGACTATAGGATATCTTGGAAAAGATGACTCAACAACTAAAAATAATACTACTACTGAATATATTGAACCAGCTGAAGTTAGAGAAAAGAATGCGTATGAAATTGCGGTTGATGAAGGATATGAAGGTTCTCTTGATGAGTGGTTAAATGAACTTGTAAAAAATAATGCGTATTCATCAATATATGATCTTGCGAAAGATAATGGTATATTTGATGGTACACTTGAAGAATTTATCGCATCACTTAAAGGTACTGCAGGATCTTCAGATATTCAAGAAGGAACATCTTATGGAATAAATTCAATTGTGAGTGTTTATTGTAAATTCACTGTAACACAAACATATAGAGATTTCTGGAGTGGAAGAATATATACAGAATCATCTGATGCAAGTAGTGCTGGATCTGGTGTAATCATTAAAGATGATAAAGATTCAGGTGAAGCATATATTGTAACTAATTATCACGTTGTTTATTATCAAGATGCAGATAGTCCAGTTTCTAACGATATTTATATTTATCTTTATGGAATGGAACTTTCAAAATATAAAATCCCTGCAACATTTGTAGGTGGATCATCTACATATGATATTGCAGTATTAAAGATTAAATCAGATATTTATAAAAATAGTGGAGCATATAAAGTAACTCTTGGTGATTCATCAAATCTACTTGTTGGTGAACAAGTAATCGCAATTGGTAACCCTGAAGCTGAGGGAATCAGTGCTACATATGGAATTATCTCAGTTGTGAACGATTCAATTTCAATGACTTCTTCTACTAGCAATCAAACAGTTAATTACCGTGAAATTAGAATTGATGCAGCAGTAAATAGTGGTAACTCAGGTGGTGGACTATTTGATATCAATGGTAATTTAATAGGTATTGTAAATGCTAAATCAGTTGATACATCAATTGAGGG
>ONMY01000176.1 GCA_900318975.1 uncultured Bacillota bacterium
AGTAGCCTTTGCTGCTTAAGGCAAACTTATCAAAACAATCTCAGATTACGATTTAATACTCCTCTCTTTACACAAGTATTTAAAAAAGGAGGATCATACAATGGCAAGATATACTGGACCATCTTGGAAGAAAGCTAGAAGATTAAATTATTCTATTCTCGGTGGAGAAAAAGAATTAGCTAAGAGACCTTATGCTCCTGGTCAACATGGACAAGCAAGAAAGAAAATCACTGAATATGGTACTCAGCTCCAAGAAAAACAAAGAGTTAGATATATCTATGGTTTAACTGAAAAACAATTCAGAAAGACTTTCGATGAAGCTAAGAAGATTAAAACTGGTAAACAAGGTGTTAACTTCCTCTTCTTACTCGAATCTCGTCTTGATAACCTAGTTTATAGAGCTGGTTTCGCAAGAACTAGACAACAAGCTAGACAACTCGTTACTCATGGACATATTACTCTTGATGGTCATAAGGCAGATATCCCTTCTATCAGAGTTAAACCAGGACAGGTTATCTCTGTAAAGGAAAAATCTAGAGGACTCGCTATCATCGCTGAAGCTTTAGAAGCTCAAGTTGTTAGACAAGCATATGTTGAATATGATGAAAACAAGATGGAAGCTAAATACTTAAGATTACCTGAAAGAGAAGAAATTCTACCAGACATCAAAGAAAACCTCATCGTTGAATTCTACAACAGATAGGGTATATAAAAACAGGATGCAAATCAAATGCATCCTGTTTTTATTTTAAATTATATAATTAGTGTTTTAATGCTGCATTAACCATTGTTAAGAATTTGTCTGGATCAAGACTTGCACCACCAATTAGGGCACCATCGATATCTTCTTCTGCTAATAGTTCATCAATATTGGCAGGATTTACTGATCCACCATATTGAATTCTTACCTTTGATGCAGTATCAGCATCATAAACTTTAGCAATAGTGTTTCTAATTGTCTTACATGTTTCTTCGGCCATCTGTGGAGTTGCGGTTCTACCAGTTCCAATAGCCCAAATTGGTTCATATGCAAATACTAAATCAAGAACATCTTCTTTTGAAATGCCATCAAGAGCTTTTACAACTTGATTAGAAACGAATTCATCAGTTGTACCAGCTTCTCTAATTTCTAATGATTCACCAACACATACGATTGGGAGTAGGTTGAATGCGAATGCTTGTTTAATCTTTAGATTAACTGTTTCATCTGTTTCATTAAACATAGCTCTTCTTTCAGAGTGACCAATGATAACGTATGTTACTCCGAGTTCTTGGAGTAATAGTGCTGATGTTTCACCAGTGTAGGCACCACTGTCCTTAAAATGCATATTTTGTGCACCAACTTTAAGGTTATCGCCTTGTCTTTTAACACAATCTCTTAAGATTGGAGCTTGTGTACATACTACAGAGTCAACTAATTCAGAACTTGGAACTTTATCGGCAACTTGTAGAAGGAAGTTAATAGCTTCTCCTCTTGTCTTAAACATTTTCCAGTTTCCAGCAATAATATATTTTCTCATAATTCTCCTAGAACATTGGTGGAGTTGATATCCAAATAACCAATGCTTTTTTATTTGTATTGTTTTCTATTTGATGTTGAACATGGGCTTGATAATAGAAACTTTCACCTTTTTTTACTTTATATTTCTTGTTGTTTAATTTTAAGGTGATTTCTCCTTCTAAAACATAGCCGAATTCTTCGCCCGCATGTGGTTCATCGTGGTCACTCTTGCCACCAGGATCAAGCGTGATTAAGATTGGTTCCATTTCGTATTTTAGGGCGTTTGGAACAAGCCATTCTATTTTGTGCTTTAAATCTTGATCTTCTTTTTCAAAGAAATCGTTTTTAGTGAATACTACATTTTCGTCGACTGGAGATTCACCAAAGAATTCTGATAATGATGAGCCAAGAACTTCTAATATATCCTCTAATGTACCTATTGAAGGTAATGTTAGATTATTTTCTAGTTGAGAAATAAAACCTTTAGAGAGTTCTGATCTATTTGCAAGTTCTTCTTGTGTTAAATCATTTTCGAGTCTTAAGCTTTTAATTCTCTCGCCAAGATTACTTATTTCAGACATTATTTATCAGTTATAGCAGCAACACCAGGTAATACTTTTCCTTCTAAGTATTCGAGTGATGCACCACCGCCTGTAGAGATGTGAGTGAATTTGTCTTGATAACCCATAGAAATTGCAGCACTTGCAGAATCACCACCACCGATGATTGTGATAGCGCCATCAAGATTTGCAAGAAGTTCACATACAGCTTTTGTGCCTTTTGCGAAGTTAGGCATTTCGAATACACCAACAGGTCCATTCCATACTACTGTCTTAGCGCCTTCAAGTTCTTTCTTGAAGAGTTCAATTGTAGCTGGACCGCAGTCAAGTCCCATATAATCAGCTGGGATAGCATTTGCAGGAACAACCATTGATGGAGAATCGTTATTGAATTCTTTAGCAACTACA